>NZ_JALCYX010000033.1:0-46481 GCF_022690695.1 Anaeromyxobacter sp. SG17 | reverse complement strand
GCGAGGCCGGACGGCGCGCCGACGAGCTCCTCGGCGCGCTCGAGCTCGCGGACGACGCCGGGAAGCTCGTCTCCGAGTACAGCCACGGGATGCGGAAGAAGCTCGCGCTCGGCTGCGCCCTCATCCACGGGCCCCGGCTGCTCTTCCTCGACGAGCCGTTCGAGGGCATCGACGCGGTCGCCGTGAGCGGGATCCGGCGCCTCCTCCAGGACCTCGTCGCCCGGCGCGCCCTGACGATCTTCCTCACGAGCCACGTGCTCGAGGTGGTGGAGCGGATCGTCACGCACGTGGGGATCATCCGGGAGGGCCGCCTCGCGGCGCAGGGCACGCTCGCGGAGGTCCGCGGCGCCCTCACGCTCGAGGAGGTGTTCATCCGCACCGTCGGAGACGAGCGCGGCGAGGTGCGCGGCCTCTCCTGGCTCGGCGAGGGCGCGTGAGCGCGGGGGAGGGGGGACGCGCGCCCGCGCCGCCGGGCGCGCTCGGCACCCTGCGCGCGCTCGCGGAGCTCCGCTGGCTCCTGCTCCTGCGCCGGCTGCGGCGCCCCGGCGGCGTGCCGGAGGTCGTCGCGCGCGTCGCGCTCTACGTCGTCGCCGTGCCGGCCGGGCTCGCCTTCGCGGCGCTCACCGGGATCGGCACGTACCAGGCGGTGCGCGCGGGGCGGGGGCTGCAGGCGACCGTGCCGATCGCGGCCCTCTTCTTCGGCGTCTGGCAGACCTGGACGGTCGTGTCGCTCTCGATCTCGGAGCGCGACGCGCTCGACCTGCGCCGCTTCCTCGTCTACCCCATCTCGCCGGCGCAGGCGTTCGGCCACGGGCTCGCGGCGTCGGTGGCGGGCGATCCGTTCGCGGCGTTCTGGTGCCTGCTCCTCGTCGGCGCGTTCGGCGGCGCCGCGGTGGCGCGTCCCGGCGCCTGGCTCGCGCTGCTCGCCGTCGTGCTCGCCGCCTTCGTCGTGGCCACCGTCGCGCTCGTCGCGCTCCTCCAGGAGCTCCTCGCGCGGCTGCTCCGCGGGCGGCGCGCCCGGGAGATCCTGGTCGCGGCGGTCTACGTCGGCGTGGGGGTGCTCCTCGCCTGGACCGCCGGCCATCCCGGCGCGCTGCTCCGCATGCTGCGCGGCGCCCGCGCGCTCCGCTGGCTCGCGTACCCCGCCGCGCTCGCGGAGGCCGGCGCCGGGGAGCTCTACGCGGGCCGCGTGCTGGCGGCGCTGCCCTGGGCCGCGGCGCTCGTCCTGGCCGGCGGCGCGACCGCCTGGGCCGCTTACCGGCTCGCGCTCGCCTCGGCCCGGGCCGGGGCAGGCGGCGCGCCGCGCGCGGCGGCGACGGGCCGGGGCGGCTGGCCGCTCCCGGGCCGGCTGGGCGCGCTCGTCGAGAAGGAGGCGAAGTACGTCCTCCGCCACCCGGTCGCGACGCTGCTCGCGCTCATCCTGCCGCCGTTCGCCGCGATCGTCGCGTGGAAGATCCCGCCCCGGCTGCCCGCCGGGTCCGGCGAGGTCGTGCGCGCGCTGCCGGTGCTGGGCTTCGCGCTCTACGCGCACATGGCGGCGCAGATCTTCTGGCTCAACGCCTTCGGCTGGGAGCGCGGCGGCGGCCGCGTCTGGTTCCTCGTCCCCGTCGCGCCGGCCGAGGTGCTCGTCGCGAAGAACCTCGCGGCCTACGGGCTCTCCGCCGCGCTCTTCGCGGCGGCCGCGGCCGCGGCGATCGCGGTCGGCGGTCCGCTGCCGGGCTGGGCGCTCCTCGCCGCGGTGGCGCTCCACGCCGGCATCGCCCCCTGGCTGCTCGCGGCGGGCAACTTCGTCTCGGTGCTGAACCCGCGCGCCGCCGCGAGCACCGTTCAGCGCGGCGGGTCGCTCTCCCCGCTCTCGTCGCTCGCGGGGATGGTCATCGTCTCCTGCGCCGCGGGCGCCTTCGCGGTCCCGGTGGTCTTCGCCGTCCGGCGCGACGCGCCCTGGCTGCTCGTCCTGGGCTGGACGGCGCTCGGGCTCGCCGGCGCGATCGCCTACCGCGTCGCGCTGCCCGCGGCCGCGCGGCTCCTCGCGCGGCGCCGGGAGCCGCTCCTCGACGCCATCGCGGGCGACGAGGACTGAACGGCCGCGCCCGGCGGGCCGGCCTCCGGGGAGGCTTGGCGCGACGCCGGGCGCGGGGTGAGGCGGGCCGCCGGAGGGCGACCTTCGGGGCCGCTACTGCGAGAAGCCCTCGATGAGGTAGTGCGCCTCCACGCGCTTCAGCGCGAGGACCATCGCGGCGGTGCGGACGTCGATCTCCTGCCCGACGCAGTAGGGGCGCGAGTCGTAGTGCGGCGTGCGCTGCGGGCGGTTCCGCGCGATGTCGCGGATGATCGCGTAGTTCTTCTTGATGGCCTGCTCCAGGCGGCGGTTCACGTCGCCCTCGGTCCAGTGCTCGAGCCGCTGGTTCTGCAGCCACTCGTAGTACGAGACGGTGACGCCGCCGGCGTTGCAGATGATGTCCGGGATGAGATCGATCTTCCGGCCCATCATCACGCGATCGCCGTCGCGGGTGGTGGGGCCGTTCGCGCCCTCCGCCACGAGCTTCACCTTGAGCCGCTCCGCGACGTCGCCCGTGATCTCCTCGCCGAGCGCGGCGGGGATGCAGATGTCGGCGTCGATGGACCAGAAGTCGTCCTTGGAGATCGCCGTCGCCCCCGGGAACCCCTCGACGGTGCGGCGGAGGTTCTCCTTGTTGCCGTGGACGTACTGCACCAGGGCCGCGACGTCGATCCCCTTGTCGTTGTGGATCGTCCCGTTGGCGTCGTTCACGGCGACGATCTTGGCGCCGTGCGCGGCGAGGATCTCCGCGGCCGAGGAGCCCACGTTGCCGAAGCCCTGTACGAGGATCCGCGCGCCCTTGAGATCGAAGCCGCGATCGCGCGCCCACTCCTCGATGCAGTACACGACGCCCTGGCCCGTGGCGCGGACGCGCCCCTCGGAGCCGCCGATGCGCACGTCCTTGCCGGTGACCACCCCGCGGAGCTTGTGGTGCTCGCGCTCACCGTCCGTGAACTGGCGCATCATGTACGCCATGATTTCCCCGTTCGTCCCGACGTCGGGCGCCGGGATGTCCACGAACGGGCCCATGAAGTTCTTGAACTTGTAGATGTAGCGGAGGGTGATGTGCTCGATCTCCTCGCGCGAGTAGTTGAAGGGGTCGAGCTTGATGCCGCCCTTCGCCCCGCCGAACGGGATCTCCGCGATCGCCGTCTTCCAGGTCATGTCGGCGGCGAGCATCTTGAAGAGGTCGAGCGAGACGTCCTTGTGGTAGCGGATGCCGCCCTTGTACGGACCGCGCACCTGGTTGTGCTGGATGCGGTAGGCCTTGAACTTCCGCGGGCCGCCCTTCTCGATCCGGAAGAGGCCCATCTTCGGGATGTTGATGACGCCCTGCCGCATGTGGATGTCGGAGCGGAGCAGCGCGCGGCGGTGCAGGATGAAGTTGCCGTTCGCGAGCGGCTCGAGCGCGTCGGCCGCCTTCATGTCCGAGGGCTGCAGGTCCTTGAACTTGGGCGCGTCCTCGGCGGAGAGGGGCACGAGCCGGTCGCGCAGCTCCGTGGTGACGTAGAAGATGTGCTCGAAATCCGGCTCCTCCAGCTCCATCCGGACGCGGGGGTTCATCTGGATGAGATCCGCCGCCCGATGGAACGTCTCCATCGCCTCGTCGTAGAAGCTCTTCCTGCCGTTTCGACCGGCCATCGCTGTCGACCTCGGTTGGGGGGGACTCCGCGCTTCGCTAAGGAGGCGAAGCCGGGCGCATGCTAGCCCTCGTTCCGCTCGCGGTCAAAATCTGCGAGTTACCGCGATTCCTCAATATAATGGCGAGGTTGCCACGGCGCGAGGGCGCGGAAATCCGCGCCTCCGGGACCCCGCCTCGGGGGCTCTGCAGGCGGCGGCAATCTAACGCCGCCAGAAACGGGCCGACAGTCCAACGCGCGGCCCGGATAGGGGGCGCACGGGCGGGTGGTCCCCCGGTCCACGTGAGCCACGGAAGGGCTCTACGGGGAGGTGCGCCCACCCCGAAGATCGGACGCTTGCTTCACCCTCCAAAGCGCTGGAATTGCGCCGCGAACCGCCGCGTCGCCGGGCCTCCGCCGTGCGAGCGGTCGGCGGGCTCCATCGCAGCCTGGGTCAGGTAGGTCCTGGTCCGGACGGGGTGTTGTAGCCGCGGTCGCCGTACGGCTGCAGCCGCTCCAGCCACGCCGCCTCGAGCTGCCGCACCGCGTCCCGGGGGTACACGAGGCCCTCGTCCTGCTCCTTCAGCACCTCGAGGACCTCGAAGACGAACGCGTCGGGGCCGAGCGCGCGAACGTCCGCGCGGAGCCGCGCGTTCCTGTGCGCTCCGCGCGCGAGCTCCATCCGCCTGCCGTTGAGCGTCTTCAAATTCAACGTGCTCTCGACCAGGATCATCCCCGTCCGGACGTTCCTGATCTGGTACACGCCGGCCTCGGGCCTCGTCTCGCGCGCCGCGCGCTTCAGCTCCGCTCTCCGATCCATCGGGTCTCTCCTCAGCGGCCGCGAGGCTTCGCGGTGGGCTCGTCCGGAGGCGGACGCTCGAGCCGGGCCGCTTCTTCCCACAGCGCCAGCAGGTGGGTGCGGACGTCCTTCGGCCAGGACCGGACCAGCGCCCGGAGCCGCCTCGTCTCCCCGGCGTACAGCGCGCGCGAGGCCTCCTCGAAGCCGGCGAGATCGCCAGCCATCGCCCACATGAACCGGCCTGCGGCCTCGCGGGCCCGCCGCGCGCGCTCGCGGTCCGGCTCGCGCTTCCTCGCCTCGTCCACCAGCCGCCGGAGCGCCGCAGAGGCCCCGCTCGGCTGCTGCTCCAGCCACTCCCAGTGACGGGGCAAGAGGGAGATCTCGCGGCTCACCACCCCGAGCCTCGGCCGGCCCGGCCCCACCCGCGGCGGCGGCTCCGCGCGCGCGACGACCTGCTCCGGCGTGCCCCGCAGGTCGAAGTCGATCTGCCGGCCCGTCGCGTCCGCGAACACCAGCACCGAGCCCCCGCCGGCGTCGTGGTGCGCTTTCACCGCGACCAGCACGTCGCGCCTCGCGCCCGACGCGAGGCGCCGGTCGCCCGCGAACGCCGTGTACCTGTCCTCGTCCGCCAAGTCGCGTCCCCCAGAGCCACCGGTATTTCACCCGGGTCAAAATCGGGAGAGACCTACCGCGGAGCGCGCCCGCCCGTCAATAACACCCGGGTAAAACGCGAGGAGCGGGACCGCCGCTCACGACTGGCCGGCGGCGGCGCGGGGCCGGCGGGGAGGGCGAGCGCCCTCGCTCTACTTGCAGCCGGATGGGCCGGGCGTTCCCCCGCCGGGCGGCGTCGACGGCACCGAGGAGGACTGGCGGAGGCGATTCTGTCGGCCCGAAAGGAAACGGGCGCTCGACCGTGAGGCCAAGCGCCCGCGAAACTGGAGCCGACACCCAGACTTGAACTGGGGACCTACTGATTACGAATCAGTTGCTCTACCGACTGAGCTATGTCGGCGCTCTTCCGTCGAAACGGGCGCGTTGTTTAGCACCGCCCGGAGCGCCCTGCAAGGGCGGAGTCGCGGAGTCGGGCGTCGCTCGCGCCCATGACGCTCCGCGCCTAGCTTCAGGGCATGAGGAAGAACCGTCCTGGCTCGGCGAAGAGCGCCATGGGGCAGCAGGAGGCGGCGTTCCGCCGCGCCGCGCCCGGCAAGCAGTTCATCGGCGGCGAGAGCGCCCGCCAGAGCAAGGCTGCCCGCCAGGCGGAGCGGCGCAAGGTCGAGCGCATGGCCGAGGTGGACTCCGCGACGCGGACCGCCGAGGAGCTCGGCACGCCCATCTCGGCCATCCTGGCGGAGCTCGTCCAGGACACGACGCGCCTCGCGCGCACGCTCTTCTTCGCGCCGTTCCGCATCGCCCAGGCGTTCGTGCACGACCCGAGGACGCGCACGACCCGGTCAGAAGGACGCTCCCAGGATCACGTAGGGTGAGACCTCGTCGGGCCCGAGCCAGGCGTCCGCGGCCCGCCACCCGCCGAAGGGCGCGCCCATCGCGCGGGCGAGCCCGAGCCGCAGGTCGGTGCGGAGGAAGTAGCCCAGGACGAGCTCGAGGCGGAGCTCCGCACCGACGCCGAGCCGGAGCGCCTCGCCCGAGAGCCGGTTGCCCGCGAGGATCGGCTCGCCGGGCCGGTCGAACGTCTCGCCCAGATCGGCGAACAGGGCACCGTGCACCCGCCGCAGGAACAGCGGCCAGGTGCCGTGGCCGAGCCGGGGCGCGCCGAGCGGGAAGCGCAGCTCCCCGTTCGAGAGGACGTACCCCGTCCCCTCGAACGACCCCACCGCGTAGCCGCGCAGCGCATCCGGCGGCGCGCCCGTGAGCCCGAGCGCGGCGCCGAGGGCGATCGAAAGCACGTCCGGCTGCGAGACGCCTCCCAGCTCGAACGGCGCGCTGCCTCCCAGCGTGCCGCGCGCGAGGCCGCCGGAGAGCCTGAGCGCGAGCACCGTCCGCGAGAGCCCCGGGACGCGCAGGTACTGCTCCACCGAGCCGCGAGCACGCGCGAGCTCGTAGTCGCTGCCCGTCGCCGGCCCGGCGTAGCGAAGCGAGAGCGAGGCGTTCCGGCCCTCCTCCGGCGAGATGGAGCGGACGAAGCGCCGCGCGTCGGAGTAGGAGATCCGGAGCGAGAGGTCCGAGAGGAAGCCGTCGCGGAACGGGTAGGGCAGGCTCGGATCCGGGCCGGGCTCTCCCGCGAGCGTGTCGTAGCGGGTGCCGCTCCAGCCGAGCCTCAGCGCGGTGACGCGGGCGAGCCGCGTGAAGGTGAAGGTCGCTCCCGCGTCGGCGAGCGTCCACACGGACAGGAGCCGGTCGCCCGGGTCGGGAGAGCTGCCCACGAAGCGCGACGAGGAGAGGTCGAGCCGCGGCCAGGACCAGGCGCCCTGGTAGGCGAGGGCGTAGCCGGGCTCGCGCGTGGGGGTGCTCCAGAACGCCTGCGCCGCCCAGGCGTGGCGGAAGAGCACGTCGACACCGCCCGTGATCGCGCCGACCACCGTCCCCGACGCGTCGCCGGAGAGGAAGGGGAGCCAGAAGGTCGGGCCGAGCGTGTCGAGCGCGCGGTAGGGGCGGGAGGGGAGCGGGGCGGGATCGTCCGCCGCAGACGCCGTCGAGGTCGCGGTCGAGGTCGAGGTCGAGGTCGAGGTCGAGGTCGAGGTCGAGGTCGAGGTCGAGGTCGAGGTCGAGGTCGAGGTCGAGGTCTGCTCCCCCGCCGCCGCCGGCGCGGGCGGCGCGGGGAAGGGCGGCATGAAGCTGCCGGGATCGAGCGGGATCGTGGCGACGTCGTAGCCCGCGCGGGAGTACAGGAGGAACGCGATCGTCTTCCCGTCGGGCGAGACGTCCGGCTGGAACGCTCCGGTCTCGACGTTCGTGACCTGCGAGATCTCTCCGGTCGCCGCCTCCCACGCGTACAGGTTGTAGAGCCCGCCGCGATCCGAGTCGAAGAGCACGAACCGTCCGTCCGGCGTCCAGGCCGGGGACGTGTCGAGCGCGCCGTCGTCGGTGAGGCGCGTGACGCGCCCGTCCTCCCACAGGGCGAGATCGCGACGACCGCCCTCCTGGAGCGTGAACGCGATGCGCCGGCCGTCCGGGGAGACGCGGGGCTCGTACACCTCCGCGCCGCGGTGCGAGAAGAGCACCTCGCGGGCGCCGAGCCGGCCGGCGGCGTCGAGCGGGCGCCGCACGAGCGCGAGCACCCCCGGGCCGGAGCGCTGGACGTAGACCAGGAACGCGCCGCCCGGCGCGAGATCCGGATCGGTCGCGCGCTCGCCGCGGGTGAGCGCCCGGGTGCGTCCGGTGCGGAGGTCCACGCGGCGGAGGTCGTCGTAGACGCGGAACTCGCGGTGGACCTCGCCGATCGCGGCGATCGCCTCGCCCGGTGTGCGGAGCGCGAACGTGCCGTTCGCGTCCACGGTCGCGGCGCGGCCGAGGTCCTCGCCCTCCGGCGAGACGCGGAACAGCCCGGGGCGGCCGTCGAGCGGGCGCCGCCAGTACGCGACGAACGAGCCGTCCGGGCTCCAGCGCGGGTTCTCCGCGCGCCCGCCCCGCGCCGTGAGCCGGCGCGCCGCGGTGACGGGCCGCTCGCGCACCGCCGTCACCACCTCCTCGCCGCGCCCGCGCTCGGCCTCCGCGTACTCGGCCCAGAGCTCCGGGAAGGACCGGCCGCCGAAGTACGGCCTCGCCACCCAGGACGGCGCGTACGGCCAGAGCTGCGCGCCCTGCCGGCCGAGGTAGCCCGCGATCGCGGCGTCCCCGTAGCGCTCCTCGAGGAACCGCATGAAGCGCCCGCCGAGGAGGTACGGCGCGGTCCCGACCGGCCACTCGAGCAGCGGGTTCGAGGCTTCGTCGAGCGGCGGGAACCCCGGCGGCTCGAGGGCGAGCGCGCGCGCGTACATCTCGTGGATGGCGCTCGCGTTGCGCCCGCTCGCGGGATCGCCGTTCGACTCGTGCAGCACCGCGAGCCCCTCGGTCATCCACGCCGGGACGAGCCCGTTCGGCGCGAACAGCTTGCCGAAGATCCGGTTCGCGGCCCCCGGGATGCCGCCGACGTGGTCGAGGTGGAGGATGTGGACGTACTCGTGGAAGACCAGGCTCTCGAGCCAGTCGCGGTAGTCGTTCAGCTCCGAGAGCGACGGCGGCGGCACCGCGTAGAGGCGGATCGTGTCGTAGGGGAGCGGCGTCGCCGAGCCGTTCGCGTCGTCCACGTCGTCGGAGAGGACGATCTCGGTGCGGCGCGGCGCGTACCCAAGCACGGGGGTGAGCGCGGCGTGCGCGCGCTCCGCGACGACCGCGACGTCCTGGGCGAGCGGCTCCTCGCCCTGGTGGAAGTGGATCCGGAAGTGCGCCGTGTCGATCGTGCGCCAGCGATAGGCCGGATCGTACGGCTGCGCGGCGGCGGGCCGGGGCGCCGCGGCGAGCGCCCCGAGCAGCGCGACGGCGAGGAGCGCGCGGCGCAAGGGTCGCATCTAGCGGGCGCGCGGCTTCTGCGCGCGCGGGGTGCGGCGCCTGGGCGACGGCTCCGCACCGGTCCGGCGGCGGGGCTTCTTCGGGGCGCCGGTCGCTGCGCCGCCGCGCCCGGCACGGCGGACGGGGGCCCGCTCGCCGAGGAACGCGAGCGTCCGCTCCGCGACGAGCTCGGGCTCCTCGAGCGGCGCGACGTGCGTGCCGCCCGGCACGACGACGAGCTCGCTGCCCGGCACGGCGCGGTGGATCGCCTCCGACAGGCGCATGGGCGTGAACGAGTCGCGCTCGCCCGCCACGACGAGGGTCGGGGCGGCGACGTTCGGCAGGTGCGAGCTCGCGTCGTGCTCGGCGGCGGAGGAGAGCAGCCGGACGAACAGGGTGGGATCGACCTCGGCGAGCTCGTCGAGGTAGCGGACGAGGTCGGCGCGGCGCACGCGGGTGCCGTCCACCTCGAAGGTCATCGCGTAGCCGAGGGCGAGGTCGGTCGGGACGATCGTCCGGAAGGCGAGCCGCGCGACGTCCGGGTACCGCAGGACGAGCTGCTTCGCGTAGGGGAACGCGTAGCGGAGCACCGCCGAGTCGTGGAAGGTGTCGAGCAGGTTCCCCGGGGCGCCGCACAGGAGGACGAGCGCCGCGACCCGCTCCGGGTGGCGGCGCTGGAGCTCGAGGGCGACCTGCACGCCCATGGAGTGGCCGGCGAGCACGGCGCGCTCCTCGCCCGCCGCGTCGAGCACCGCGACGAGGTCCGACACGCAGTCGTCCATCGTCATGCGCTCGGGATCCTCGGGGGCGGCGCTGCGCCCGTGCGCCCGGTAGTTCCAGTGGAGCACGCGCCGCTCGCGGGCGAGCGCGGGCTCGAGCGCCCGCCAGACGTAGCCGGCGCAGCCGATCCCGTCCGTGAGGACCACCGGAGGTCCGCCCGCGCCCGTGCTCGTCCAGTGCAGACGGGTGCCGTCCTGGCCCGTCGCGAGATGCTCGGTCTTCTCCATGGACCTCCGCCGGACCGGCGCCGCGCCGCGCGAGAGCCTCGCGCCCCGGGTGCCCGTCCGTGGCTCCATGGCGTAGACTGAGGGACGCGGAGGTTCAAGCGGAATGTCGCACGGCCACTCCCACGGCCACGGAGCGCACGAGCACCGGCACCCGGGGCCGAACGACGAGCCGCGCGCCGGGCACGAGGGCGGGCACGCGCCCGGCCATCCGGCGCACGAGCACGATCACGGGCCGCACGCGCACGGCATGGGAGGTCACCACGCCGGCGCGAGCGTGCGCCGCCTCGGCGCGTCGATGGCGATCACCGGCGGCGTGATGGTCGCCGAGGCGATCGGCGGGTGGCTCTCGGGCTCCCTGGCGCTCCTCTCCGACGCCGCCCACATGCTCACCGACGCCGGCGCGCTCGGGCTCGCGCTCGTCGCGGCGTTCCTCGCCACCCGCCGCGCGGACGACAAGCGCACCTTCGGCTACCGCCGCGCGGAGGTGCTCGCGGCGCAGATCAACGTCGGCGCGCTGGTCCTCCTCTCCGCCTGGATCGTCTGGGAGGCGGTCCAGCGCCTGCAGGAGCCGCACGGCCCGATCGACCTCCGCCTCATGGCGATCATCGCCTCGATCGGCCTCGCCGCGAACCTCGCCATCCTGTGGTTCCTCCACGGGGAGCACACGCTCAACGCGCGCGCCGCGTTCCTGCACGTGCTCTCGGACACCGTCTCCTCCGTGGCCATCCTCCTCGGCGCGGGCGCGATGGCGCTCCACCCGGAGCTGCGCTGGCTCGACCCGGTGCTGTCCCTCGCGATCTCCGCGCTCATCGTGTGGGGCGCGCTCCGGCTCATCCTCGAGATCACCGACATCCTGATGGAGGGCGTGCCGCGGCACCTCGACGTCTCCGCCGTCACGCGCCAGATGGAGTCGGCGGCGGGGGTGTCCGCCGTCCACGACCTCCACATCTGGACGATCTCCTCGGGCCTCTACGCGCTCTCCGCGCACCTCGTCGTCCGCGCCGAGTCGATGGGCCGCAACGACGACATCCTGAACGAGGTGAAGCGCGGGCTCCGCCGCTCGTTCGGGATCGATCACACGACCCTCCAGATCGAGTCGGTCGAGTACGAGCACCTCCACGACGTGCACACGCACTGACGGCGCTCCCTCCGAGGGCGTGCCCGCGGGCCCGGCCGGACGCGTGCTATACCGTGCGGGTGATCTCGCGCCTGTCCGCGTTCCGGCCCGCGCGCACCGTCCAGCGCCTGCCCCCGCGCAGCGCAGCGTGCCCGCTCTCCTTCCGCGATCTGCTCGCGCCCGCGGCGGAGCTGGGCCTCGTCCTGCCGCTCGTCCGCGCGCCCTCGGCGGCGGTCGCGCGCGGCGCCCTCGTCGCGGCGAAGGCGCTCGGGAGCGCCCTCGGGCTCGCGCTGCCGCGCGGCGGCCGCCCCGAGCGCTGGTTCGCCGAGGTCACCGCCGCCGCGGACGAGGTCGCCGGCGGGCTGCCGCTCCTGCTCGCGGGCGAGGTGAGGGTCGCGGGGGAGGGTGCGCTCGACGTGGAGCGCGCCGTCTCCGAGACCTGGGCGCTCGTGGACGCGGGGCTCACGCACGTGTCGATCGACGGCAAGGCTGTCTCCGCGCCCGAGCGCGGCCGCGTCCTCGCCGAGGTGGCCGCCCCCGCCGTCGAGCGCGGGCTCGGCGTCGACTGGGTCCTGCCGCTCGAGGACGCGTCCGGCGGCGCGCCGCGGGCGATCGCCGGGCTGCAGGCGCTCGCGCGCCGGGGCTTCCGCCCGGACCTCGCGGCGGTGCGCTGCCCGGCGCCGGCGGACGAGGGCGAGGCGCGGGCCCAGGCGGACGCGCTCGCGCGGCTCGCGCTCGCGCTGCGGGGGACGGCCGTCATGCGCCGCGGGCCCGTGACCCCGGCGCTGCTCGGCGCGCTGCAGGGCTCGCCCGTGCGCGCCTGCGAGGACGGGGGCGCGGCCGAGGCGCGGGCCGGCCGGGATCCTGCTCCGCGATCGGGGACCGAGACAGGCGAGGACGCGGAGCGCCGCGAGGCGCGCGCGTTCGCCGAGGTCACCGACCTCGTGGAGGGCCTCGGCGCGGCCGGCTCCGCGTTGGCCCTCGCGAGCGCGCTCCTGCGCCGGGTCGAGGAGCGCGGGCCGTGACCCGGATCATCGCGGGCAGCGCCCGCGGCCGGCGGCTCGCGGCGCCCCGCGGCGACTCGACCCGGCCCACGAGCGACAAGGTCCGCGGGGCGGTCTTCAACGTGCTCGGCCAGTTCTTCGACGGGGGGGACGTCCTCGACCTGTACGCCGGAACCGGCGCCCTCGCGCTCGAGGCGCTCTCCCGCGGCTGCGCCCGCGCCGTCTGCGTCGAGGCGGACCGCGCGGCGGCGGAGCTCATCGCCCGGAACGCCGCGGCCCTGGGGCTCGAGGCGCGGCTGGACGTCCGGCGCGGGCGGGTGGAGGACGTGGTGCCGCGCCTGCCGCGGCGCGCCTTCGCGCTCGTCTTCGTCGATCCGCCGTACGCGGAGGGTCCGGAGGCGGCGCTCGCGCTCGCCGAGGGGTGCCTCGCGCCGGGCGGCCGCGCCGTGGCGGAGCACGACGCGCGGCGCCCGCCGCCCGAGCGGATCGGGGGCCTCGCGCTCGCGGACCGCCGGCACTACGGCGGCACGGGAATCTCGATCTACGTGGGCGAGTGAGGGATACTCCGCCACCTCATGCCCCGCCGCACCGCCATCTACCCCGGCTCGTTCGACCCGCTCACGAACGGCCACCTCGCCATCATCAACCGCGGCCTCAAGGTCTTCGACCGGCTGATCGTGGCGGTCGCGAACAACCCGCAGAAATCGCCCCTGTTCACGGCGGACGAGCGCATGGCGTTCATCTCCGAGGCGGTCGGGAACGACCCCCGCGTCGAGGTGGACTCCTTCAACGCGCTCCTCGTGGACTACGTGCGCTCGAAGGGCGTCTACACCGTCATCCGCGGGCTCCGGGCGGTCTCGGACTTCGAGTACGAGTTCCAGCTCGCCAACATGAACCGCAAGCTCCTGCCCGAGTTCGAGGCGGTCTTCGTCATGACGGGCGAGGACTACTTCTTCGTGTCGGCGCAGCTCGTGCGCGAGGTCGCCACCTTCGGCGGCGACGTGAGCGGCCTCGTCCCGCCCAACGTGGCGGAGGGGCTCCGCCGCAAGCTCGGCACCCCGGGGCGCCACTAGCCGTCCGCTCCCGCGTTCGGGGCGCGTACCCCACCTCGGTTCTGCTATCGTCGGCGCTTTGGCCGCCCTGGGGGCGGCCTCCACAGCTCGCCCGAGGAGACACCGATCATGAAGCTCGCGAAGCGGCTCGACGCCGTGAAGCCGTCGCCGACCCTGGCCATCACCGCGAAGGCCCGGGAGATGAAGCAGAAGGGCATCGACGTCGTGGGCTTCGGCGCCGGCGAGCCCGACTTCGACACGCCCGCGCTCATCAAGGACGCGGCGAAGAAGGCGATCGACCAGGGCTTCACGAAGTACACGCCCACGAACGGCATCCCCGAGCTGCGCGAGGCGATCGCGGCGAAGATCCAGAAGGAGCACCGGGTCACCTACAAGGCGACCGAGGTGCTCGTCTCCTGCGGCGGCAAGCACGCCCTCTACAACCTGTTCCAGGCGCTGCTGAACGAGGGCGACGAGGTCGTCATCTTCACGCCGTACTGGGTCTCCTACGCCGACATGGTCCGCGTCGCCGGCGGCGTGCCGGTCCTCGTCGAGACCACGATGGACACGGGCTTCGACCCGGCGCCGGAGCAGATCAAGAAGGCGATCTCCCCGCGCACCAAGGCGATCATCGTGAACAGCCCGTCGAACCCGACGGGCGCGATGCTCTCGCGGCGCACGCTCGAGACGGTCGTCGCCGCGGTGAAGGGCACGGAGATCCTGATCGTCTCCGACGACATCTACGACAAGCTCGTCTACAAGGGCCGCTTCGAGAACGTCCTCGATCTCGATCCCTCGCTCCAGCCGCAGGTCGCGCTCGTGAACGGCGCGTCGAAGACCTACTCGATGACCGGCTGGCGCATCGGCTGGACCGCGGGCCCGCAGGCGCTCATCTCCGCGATGCAGAAGCTCCAGGACAACTCGACCTCGAACCCCGCCTCGATCTCCCAGAAGGCGGCGCTCGGCGCGCTCACGCTCCCGGGCGTGGACGAGGAGGTCGAGAAGATGCGCAAGACGTTCGACGAGCGGCGCAAGCACATCGTCGGGCGGCTCAACGCCATCCCGGGCGTCCGCTGCTTCGATCCGGGCGGCGCGTTCTACGCGTTCCCCGACGTGAGCGCGCTCCTGTCCCGGAAGGCGCCCGGAGCGGCCGAGCCGCTCGGCACCGACGGGAAGCTCATCGACCTCCTCCTCGAGAAGCACCTCGTCGCGGCCGTCCCCGGCTCGGCGTTCGGCGCCCCCGGCTACATGCGGCTCTCGTTCGCGACGTCGATGGAGCAGATCGACAAGGGCTGCGACCGCATCGCCGAGATGGCGAAGAGCCTGGGTTGAGGCTCCGTCTCACGGGGCCCTCAGGGTTGACCACCTCCTGAGGGCTGCGCGCCGCTCCGTGCACCCCGACGCCCCGCCGGCCCCGTTGGCCGCGCGGGGCGTCGTCGTCTCGTGGCGTGGCCGCGCCACGACATGCGCGGCGTCCTGCCGCGGGGGTCCTTTTCTTCGGCGGTGGGCCGTCCAGGGCTACAGTCCCGCGAGCCCACGACGCACCGACCGTGCGTGAAAGGAAAGGAGCCTCATGAAGAAGCTCGTGTTCGCCCTCGCCGCCCTCGCGCTCTCCGCCACCGCCCACGCACAGGACGCGCGCCGGCCCTTCGGTCTCGGCATCTCCATCGTCCCGCTGGAGGGCGCCGGCCCGCCGACGATCGAGGTCTACGCGCCCATCAACGTGGCCCCGACGCTCCGCATCGAGCCTTCGCTCGGGGTGCTGACCCAGGACCGGCCGGCGGGCCAGGTCGACCGGAGCGACGTGACGGTGGGCGTCGGCGTCTTCTACGTCCAGCGCCTCGCCGCGCCGTTCGACCTCTACATGGGCGGCCGGTTCAAGCTCAACTTCGCGAGCAGAGACAACGGCACCAACGACGAGAGCGGCACGGACGTGATCCTCGCCGCGGCCATCGGCGGCGAGCACTACCTCACGACGAACTTCTCCCTCGGCGCGGAGGCGCAGCTCGGGTTCCGCTCCGACTCCGACGCGTCCGGCGACTCCTCGGGCGTGTTCACGACGGGCCTCGCGTTCCTGCGGTTTTATTTCTAACCGGGGGCTGCGCCCCCGCCCCGCCGAGCGAAGCTCGTCGGGACCCCGCGACCTCGACGCCCCGCCGGCCATGCGCCGCGCGGGGCGTCGTCGTCTCCAGGGGCGAGGGCGTCAGTGCGCAGAAGGGCGAGCGCGGCGCACATCCGCAGCCAGCCGCGCCCACCCGCCGACAGCCCGAGACGGGCAACTTCACGGAAAGGCGACCGGGTCCAGGTATGCTCCGGGTCGAAAGCGCGCCGGGGCGTCCCGCGGACGCTCGCAGCGCGCGACGCCGCCTGCGCGGCGACGCGCACCCGGGGGACGATGGATGAAGACGTCGTCGAGCCGACCGCCTGGATCGGACACGGGAGACCGGGAGCTCCTCGGCCCCGGCCTGATCCACGAGCTGCGCCAGCCGCTGACCGCGCTGGACGCCGCCCTGCGGCTCGTCGCCCGCGAGCTCGGCCCGTCGGTCACGACGCTCGACGTCTGGTCCATGGCGACCGGGCAGGTCGCGCGGATCCAGGAGACGCTCGACACCTTCCAGCAGCTGATGACGGGGGGCGCCGAGCTGGGCACCTTCCTGGTGGAGCCGGTGGTCCGTCGCGCGATCGCGGCCGCGCGCGCGCGGCTCGACCTCCTGGGCGATCGCTTCGCGCTCGTCGTCGACCCCGACGTGCCGGGCGCGCACGGCAGCGCCCAGGCGCTCCTCCACGCCGTCTCGAACCTCGTCTCGAACGCGCTCGACGCGGTCGAGCAGGGCGGCGGCGGGCGGATCGAGGTGAGGGTGCTGCGAGCGCCGGACGGCGCGCGGGCCCAGGTGCGGGTGGCCGACGAGGGGATCGGCATCCTCACGGCGGACCGCGAGCGGATCTTCACGGTGGGCTACACCACGAAGGCGCGGGGGAAGGGGAGCGGGCTCGGCCTCGCCATCGCGCGCCGGATGCTGCGGGCCGCGGGCGGCGAGCTCCGCCTCGCGGCAGAAGCGGACCCGGCCAGGCGCCCGTGGGCCAGCACCGAGCTCGTGGTGGAGCTCGCCGCGAGCGCCGCGGAGCCGGTGCCGGTCGCCCCCGCGATGGCGGCCCCCCGCAGGCGCGGGCTCCGCGTCACGCTCGTCGGGGTGGCCTTGCTGGCCGTGGCCGCCGCCGGGTGGGCCGGGCTCCGCCCGTCGCGCACCGCCGGCGAGGCGGCCGCGGTCATCGCCTCGGCCGAGGCGGGCGAGGTGGTGCTGGAATCCGCCACCGGGGCGATCGAGCGGCTCCGCCCCGGCGGGTGGGAGCCGGTGGTCGCGGGAGAGCGGCTCCGCGAGGACGACACGATCCGCACGGGCGCCGGCGCGGCCGCGACGCTCGCGGTCGGCGACCGCTCGCGCGTCGCCGTGTCCGACGCGACGCAGCTCACGGTTCGTGAGCTCACCGCAGCGGTTCAGCGGCTGCGCCTGTCGCGGGGCCGCATCTCGGTCGATCACCAGCCGGACGGCGCGCGCGTGCTCGTGGTCGAGAGCGACGACGGCGCGAGCGTGGCGCGCGCGAACGAGGCGCGGTTCAGCGTGCTCGCGAGCGGCAGGTCCCTCGCCGTGGCCACCGAGACCGGCGTCGTCCGTCTCCAGGCGGCAGGCGCCAGCGTCGACGTGAGCGCCGGGCGCCAGGCGGTGGCGTTTCGCGGAGCGGCCCCGGATCCGTCCCTTCCCATTCCGCCCGCGCTCCTCCTCAAGATCGCGAGGACCGCGCGGGGGGAGGGGGTGTGCACCGTGTCAGGCGTGGTCGATCGCGGCGCGGAGGTCCGCGTCGAGGGGCGCCTCGTCGAGGTCGGCGGGGACGGGAGGTTCTCGGTCCGTCTCCCCGCGCGCGCGGCGATGCGCGCGTCGGTGGTCATCCGCGACGCGGCGGGCCACGGCGCGGAGCGCCAGGTCCCGTGCGCGCCGATCGCGCCGGAGCAGGACGTCTCCGACTTCGCCGTCCGCTGGGGACAGGATGCGAGCGCGCGCAGTCACCGCTAGCTGCGCGGTCGCGGCGCTCGTCGCGGCGGCCCGGGCGGCGGCCGGCGACCTCGCGCTGCGCGTGACGCCCGAGCGGCTCGTGCTCGGCCCGGACGCACGCGCCCTGATCGAGCTCGCGGGGGCCGGCGACGCGCCTCCCCGGCTCACCGTGAACGTGGGGCGCGTCGAGGGGCTTCGCCCCGCCGGCGCCGGCCGGTTCGTGGCGGAGTACGTCGCGCCCCCCGAGCAATACCCGCAGGTCGCGATCGTCGCGGCGAACGCCGGGGAGTCGTGGGGTTGGACGGCCCTCCCGCTCACCGGCCGGGGGCTCGCGACGGCGCGCTCCGCCCCGCACGCCCGCATCAGCGTCACCATCGGCGAGGCGTCCTTCGGACCCGTGACGGCGGACGCCTCCGGCGAGGCGCGCGTCCCGGTGGTCGCTC
This sequence comes from Anaeromyxobacter sp. SG17, assembly GCF_022690695.1. Lineage (NCBI taxonomy): Bacteria > Pseudomonadati > Myxococcota > Myxococcia > Myxococcales > Anaeromyxobacteraceae > Anaeromyxobacter > Anaeromyxobacter sp. SG17. The sequence goes on along the minus strand of NZ_JALCYX010000033.1, from coordinate 28,847 downwards.
CGCCCGGCGCTCGCTTCGCCTACCACCGCGGCCGGCCGCTCGATCTCAACGCACCCCCGGTGCTGCACGTCCACCTCGCGCTCGGCAGCGCCGAGGTGGTCGCGGACGCGCCGCGCGACCTGCCGCTGCGCGCCTTCGTCGTCGCGCCGGACGGCGCCCCGCGCGCCGGCGCACCGCTCCGGCTCGAGGTCAGCGAGGGTCGCGTCGTGGGGCTCGCGGAGGTGGCCCCGGGGAGCTGGGCGGGCACCTGGCGCCTCGCGCCCGGACGCGCCGGCGTGGCGAGGGCATCCGCGGCGCTCGCCGACGAGCCGGGGCTCGCCGCGTCGGTCCAGCTCGCCCGGCGGACCGGCGCGCTGGCGCGGCTGACGGTGCAGGCCGCCGAGGCTCGCGTCGCGGCGGACGGGGCAGTCCTGCTGCGCGTCGAGGCGTCGGACGCGGCCGGCAACGCCGTCGAGGCCTCGCCCGCGGTCCAGGCGACGCTCGGCGAGCTCTCGGCGCTCGTGCCCGTCGCCCCCGGAGCGTGGGAGACGCGCCTCTCGGTCCCCGGGCGCGTCGGGTCGGCCCGGCGGCTGCAGGTCCTCGCGCGCGCCGGCCCCGTGGAGGGCCGCGCCGAGCTCGAGGTCGCCGGGGGTCCCCCCGTGGAGCTCGAGGTGGTCGCGGAGGAGGCCCCGCTCGTCGCGGACGGCCGCGCGGCGGCGCGCGTCCGCGTCCGGCTGCGCGACCGCTTCGGCAACCCTGCGGAGGGGGCCGCGCCCGAGATCGCGGACGCGCGGCCCGCCGTCGTGGAGACCCAGCCGGACGGGCCCGGGGCCTGGGTGGTGCGGTATCGCCCGCGCCGCGCGAGAGAGGACCGCGCCGACGTCCTCTCCGTCCGCGCGGGCGGGCTGATGGGCGCCGCGCGGCTCACGATCGTGGCGCCGGAGCGGCGGCTGGGGGTCGCGCCGAAGCTGGGGGTCGCGGCCGCGAGCGGCCTCCTCGCGCCGTACGCCGCCGTGGAGGCGGGATACCGGACGACGCTCTTCGCGGGCCGGCTGGCCGTGGCCGGCGAGGCCGGGGCGTTCGTGCACGAGCGCACCGACACGGCGCAGGTCGGCGGCGGCGCGGTCGAGGTCCGCGGCCGCGCTCGCTACCTCCCGGCGCTCTTCACCGTGCGATGGGAGCAGCGCCTCGCCGGCGGGCAGGCGCTCTGGGCCGGGGCAGGGGCGGGCGTCGCGCACGTCGCGTCGGAGGTCTCGACCGACGCCGGCCCCATGTCCGCGGAGGCGGGGCTCGTGACGCTGCTGCACGCCGGGGGTGGATGGGGGCTGCTCCGCCGGCACGGAGGCCCCTTCCTCGAGGCCCGCGTCGCGCGCATGAGCGATCCCCGCTTCGACGCGCTCCGCGGCTCGCTCACCACGCTCCTCGCCGTCGTGGGGTACCGCCATGACGCGTACTGAGCGTGCCCTCGCCGGCGCCGTCCTCGCGGTCGTGCTCGGATGCCGGCAGTCGGCGCCGTCCGCTCCGCCGCGTCCGGTCGCGGCCGAGCCGGCGCAGGGCTTCGAGCAGAGCGAGGCCCTCATCGACATCGTCGGGAGCGCGTTCCACGTGAGGGCGGTGCAGCGCGTCCACGGCGGGAGCAGCGTCGACGCGTCGTATCGCGCGTGGCTCGGCACGACCGAGCTCCGGGACGTCGTGTGGCTCGACCCGACCAGGCTCCGCGCGCGCGTGCCCGCAGGGCTCCCCCGGGGCTTCCACGATCTGAGGGTCGCGGGTCCCTACGGCGAGGGCACCGCGGGCGGCGCGTACGAGGTGCTGCCCGGATCGGCGCCGTCGCTCTCCGCGTCCCTGTCGCTGGTCCAGGCGGCGAGCGTCGGTCAGGAGGTGCTGCTCGAGGTGACGGTGGAGAACGGCGGCGACTTCTCCGTGGAGGGGGTCCTGCCGGAGGCGACGCTGAGCGGGCCCGGCGCGCTCGCGCTCGTCGCGCCGGCGGCGCCGCAGGACCTCGCGCCCGGCGCGCGCTCGACCCTCACGCTCGCGTATCGCGCGGAGGCGCCTGGCGCCGTGTCGGTCTCCGTGTCCGCGATCGGCCGGGATCCGCGCACGGGGGCCGCGGTCGTCGCCACGGCGACGGGCGGCCTCCGCGTCGAGCGGCCGGCCGCGCTCTCCGCCGCGCTCGCGCTGCCGCCCGGGCCGCTCGCGCTCGGCGATCTCCCGGTGACGCTCACCGTCACGAACACGGGCGAGGCGACCGCCGTCGCGGTGGTCCCCGCGTCGCTCGTGGACGACGGGTCCACCGGGGCCGTCGTGGTCGTGTCCGGCCCGACGCAGGCCGTCACGCTCGCGGCCGGGGAGAGCGTCGCCTTCGCCTGGTCGTGCCGGGCGGTCGCGGCGGGGACGCTCGCCTTGACGGCGACGGTGACGGGCGCCGACGCGAACGACGGGCGCGCGCTCGGCGCGAGCGCGACGGCCACCACCGCGACGGTCCCGCACGGCGTCGCCCGCCTCGCCAGCGATCCCTTCGCGGACGGGAGCACGTTCGCCTTCGTCGCGCCGTATCGAGGGCAGGTGTACGTGGGGCCGAGCCGGACCGGGGACGGCGTCGTTCGCATGCAGCGCGACGGGACGGGGCAGGAGTCGCTCGCGCTGACGTTCCCGCGCGACCCCGGCGTCGGCAGCACCTCCTCGAGCGCAGGCCCCTGGCCTCACACGACCCTCGGCTACACGGGGTGCACCGCCGCGGCCTGCGGGCCCGACGGCGAGGACGGGCGGGGCCTGCTCACCTCGGTCTCCTTCGCGGGCGACGAGTGGCTCGTGCTCGGTGGCGCGCGCTCGTCGGGCGAGCTCGACTACGTGTACCTGAGCCGCGCGTCGGCCTCGCCGCTCGACTTCTCCTACGTGGACCTCTCCACCGTGCTCGGGGCGAACACGCGCGGCGTCTCCGCGGCGCTCGGCGCGGGGGGGCGGCTCTATCTCGGCTTCCCGGACAACGGCGGCTCCCGCCCTTACGGCATCGCGCTCCTCCGCGCCCCGACCGCCCCCGGCCTCGACGCGGCGCAGGGGACCGACGCCCTCGACCTGGGCTTGCACGACGCCTACAACGCAGCGTACGGCGGGTTCACGGCGATCTCGATCGTCGACGCGATGGCCGAGCTCGGCGGCCGCGTGTACTTCTTCGACGACGTGGGCTGCCTCGTCGCGAACGGGCAGGCGCCCGCGACGAAGAGCGACTTCCTCGGCTGCTCTCCGGCCGCGAGCGCGGCCTACGACCGGAAGCAGTCCGTCGCTCCCCCGCGCCAGTTCGATCTCGAGCCGCCCGACAAGGCTTGGCCCCAGGCGGTGGCCTGGAACGGGCGGCTGTACGCCATCCGGAACACCACCACGGGCCCCCAGCTCTGGTCGTGCGACCCGGCGGGCGGCGCCGACCCGGCCGTCTGCGACCCGACGGACTGGACCCTCCTCGCGGCGGACGCGGCCTACCGCACGCGGCTCGGGTACCCCGGCGTCACGGCCGCGTCGATGCTGCTCGCCACGCCGAGCCACCTGTACCTCGGGCTCGACGATCCCGGGGCCGGCCTCCACGTGTTCCGCACGCGCGCCGCGCTCCCCGCGATCTCCGACTTCACGGGACTCGACGGCTGCGCTGCCGGGACGCCCGGGTGCCAGGGGCTGGGAGGGGACGGCCTGGGGACGCCCGCGCTGACGCACATCCTGGACGCGAAGCTCGTCTCCAGCCCGGACGGCCGGACGGACCTGTTCTTCACCGCCCGCGGCGGCAGCTCTCCTTTCCAGCTGATCCGGATGGATCCCTGACGCCGGGCCCGGGCGCTCGGCGGGACGTCGCACGCCTGGTCGCTCGTGGCCCGGCCCGCCTCGGCGCGGGGCGCCCGCGGCGGCTCCCCGGCGCCGCCGGCCGGCGCGCCGGGCGGCATGCGCCGAGGCTCGCCGACCGTGTCGAGGTCGGCCCGAGGTGTGCTAGGTTCCCCGCCCCATATGCCGCGTCGCACCGACATCCGGAAGATCATGATCGTGGGCTCCGGGCCGATCGTCATCGGCCAGGCCTGCGAGTTCGACTACTCGGGCACCCAGGCCTGCAAGGCGCTCAAGGAGGAGGGCTTCGAGATCGTCCTCCTCAACTCGAACCCCGCCACGATCATGACGGACCCGGGGTTCGCCGACCGGACCTACGTCGAGCCGATCACCCCGGAGGTCGCCGAGCAGATCCTCGCGCGCGAGAAGCCGGACGTGCTCCTCCCGACGCTCGGCGGGCAGACGGCGCTGAACCTCGCGGTCGCGCTCGCGCGGAACGGGGCGCTCGCTCGCCACGGGGTCGAGCTCATCGGCGCGCAGCTCGGGGCGATCGAGAAGGCCGAGGACCGGCTGCTCTTCAAGGACGCCATGCAGCGCGTCGGCGTCGAGCTGCCCAAGTCCGGCTACGCGACGAGCTGGGACGAGGCCCGCGCCATCGCCGAGGACATCGGCTTCCCGGTGATCATCCGCCCGTCCTTCACGATGGGCGGCGAGGGAGGCGGCGTCGCCTACAACCGCGAGGAGTTCGAGCCGCTGGCGAAGCGCGCGCTCACCCTCTCCCCGACGCACACGATCCTCTGCGAGGAGTCGATCATCGGGTGGAAGGAGTACGAGCTCGAGGTGATGCGCGACAAGCACGACAACGTCGTCATCATCTGCTCGATCGAGAACTTCGACCCGATGGGCGTCCACACGGGCGACTCGATCACGGTGGCGCCCGCGCAGACGCTGACGGACAAGGAGTACCAGCGGATGCGGGACGCCGCGGTCCGCATCATCCGGGAGATCGGCGTCGAGACCGGCGGCTCGAACATCCAGTTCGGCGTGCACCCGCGCACGGGTCGGATGGTCGTCATCGAGATGAACCCGCGCGTGTCGCGCTCGTCCGCGCTCGCCTCCAAGGCGACCGGGTTCCCCATCGCCAAGATCGCCGCCAAGCTCGCCGTCGGCTACACGCTCGACGAGCTCAAGAACGACATCACCCGCTACACGCCCGCCTCCTTCGAGCCGACGATCGACTACGTCGTGACGAAGGTGCCGCGGTTCGCGTTCGAGAAGTTCAAGGGCGCCGACGACACGCTCACGACGCAGATGAAGTCCGTCGGCGAGGTCATGGCCATCGGCCGGACGTTCCAGGAGAGCCTGCAGAAGGCGCTCCGCGGGCTCGAGATCGACCGCTGCGGGCTCGAGTCGCCGCTCGGCAAGCGCCCCGGCGACGCGTACTCGGCCGACGAGGTGGAGCGCATCAAGGCGCAGGCCCGCGTGCCGCGCTCCCACCGCATCTTCTGGATCGCGGAGGGGCTCCGCGCCGGCCTGTCGGTGGACGACCTCTACGCGCTGACCTACGTCGACCCCTGGTTCCTGCGCGAGATGGCGGGGATCGTCCGCGCGGAGGCGAGGCTCGCGGAGGGCGGCCTCCCCGCCGGCGCCGAGGCGTTCCGTACCGTGAAGCGGATGGGCTTCTCGGACAAGCGCATCGCCCAGCTCGTCACCACGACCGAGAAGGCGGTGCGCGACGCGCGCTGGAAGGCGGGGGTCCGGCCGGTGTTCAAGCGGGTCGACACCTGCGCCGCCGAGTTCGAGGCCTACACGCCGTACCTGTACTCCACCTACGAGGAGGAGTGCGAGGCGGCGCCGACCGATCGCCGCAAGGTGATGATCCTCGGCGGCGGCCCGAACCGCATCGGGCAGGGCATCGAGTTCGACTACTGCTGCGTGCACGCGTCGTTCGCGCTGTCGAAGGCCGGGTACGAGACCATCATGGTCAACTGCAACCCGGAGACGGTCTCGACGGACTACGACACCTCCGACCGGCTCTACTTCGAGCCGCTCACGCTCGAGGACGTGCTCGAGATCGTCCACGTCGAGAAGCCGGAGGGGCTCATCGTCCAGTACGGCGGGCAGACGCCGCTCAAGCTCGCGGTGCCGCTCCACGAGCTGGGCGTGCCGATCTTCGGCACGACGCCCGACGCGATCGACCGGGCCGAGGACCGCGAGCGCTTCGCCGAGCTCATCGTGAAGCTCGGGCTGCGCCAGCCGGAGAACGGGGTCGCGCGCAGCGCCGGCGAGGCGTTCGCGGTCGCGCGGCGCATCGGCTACCCGGTCATGGTCCGCCCGTCCTACGTGCTCGGCGGCCGCGCCATGGAGGTCGTGTACGACGACAAGGACCTCGAGACCTACCTGCGTGAGGCGGTGCAGGCCTCGAACGAGCGCCCCGTCCTCGTGGATCGCTTCCTCAAGGACGCGGCCGAGGTCGACGTGGACGTGGTCTCCGACGGCCGCGACGTGGTGGTCGGCGGCGTGATGGAGCACATCGAGGAGGCCGGCATCCACTCCGGCGACTCCGCGTGCGCCCTGCCGCCGTTCAGCCTCGCGCCCGACAAGGTCGCGGAGATCGGGCGTCAGTCCGTCGAGCTCGCGAAGGAGCTCGGCGTCGTCGGCCTCATGAACGTCCAGTTCGCCATCCAGGGCGACGACGTGTACGTCCTCGAGGTGAACCCGCGCGCGAGCCGGACCGTGCCGTTCGTCGGCAAGGCGACGGGCCTGCCGCTCGCGAAGGCGGGCTCGCTCTGCATGGTGGGCAAGAGCCTCGAGGAGGCGGGGGCGCGCGGGGCCGAGCGGCCGCGGCACGTCTCGGTCAAGGAGGCGGTCTTCCCCTTCGCGCGCTTCCCGGGGGTCGACACCATGCTCGGGCCCGAGATGCGCTCGACCGGCGAGGTCATGGGCATCGACCTCGACTTCTACCGGGCGTTCTTCAAGGCGCAGGCGGCGGCGGGCAACACGCTCCCCGGCACCGGCGCCGGGCGCCGGGCGTTCGTCTCGGTGAAGGACTCCGACAAGCCCGCCATCGTGGACGTCGCGCGGCGGCTCGTCGCCCTGGGCTTCGAGGTGCTCGCCACCGCCGGGACGAGCGCGTACCTCGGGGCGCGCGACATCCCCACCACGCTCGTCCTCAAGCTGCACGAGGGGCGCCCCTCGATCGTGGACCGCATCAAGGACGGGGACGTTCACCTCGTGTTCAACACGACGGCCGGCAAGCAGGAGATCGCCGACAGCTACTCCATCCGGCGGGAGACCCTGATGAAGGGCCTGCCCTACTTCACCACCCTGACCGGCGCCCGAGCGGCGGTGGGGGCGATGGAGGCCGCCCGCGGCGGCAGTCCGAGCGTTCGCTCGATCCAGGAGTACCACGGGGTCGGCCGGCAGGCGTCCCGTTGACAGCAAGCCGCGGGCGCTCTACTGAAAGGTCTGGAAGCGGCCGCCCCGGGCTTCTCGGGCCGGCCGCAGTCATTTTTTCGGAAGGTGGATGATGTCCGAGCGCGTCCCCATGACGAAGGGCGGCCTCCTCCGGCTCAAGGAGGAGCTCAAGCGCCTGAAGAACGTCGAGCGCCCGAAGATCGTGAAGGAGATCGCCGAGGCGCGATCCCACGGCGATCTCTCCGAGAACGCCGAGTACCACGCGGCCAAGGAGAAGCAGAGCCACATCGAGGGCCGCATCCTCCAGGTCGAGCACTGGATCGCGAGCGCCGAGGTCATCGACGTCTCGAAGCACGTCGGCGATCGCGTCGTGTTCGGCGCGACCGTGTCGCTCGAGGACTCCGACTCCGGCGATCAGGTGACCTACCGGATCGTCGGTGAGCTCGAGGCGGACCTGAAGCAGGGGCGGATCTCGGTCACGAGCCCCATCGCGCGCGCGCTCATCGGGCGCGAGGAGGGGGACACCGTGACGGTGCGCACCCCCGGCGGCGAGAAGGAGTACGAGATCCATTCCATCGCCTTCGTCGAGGAGGAGCTGCCCGCCGAGTCCGGGGAGTAGTCGGACCGCGCTGGTAGCCTCGCGCCGTGGAGCGGAGGGGCCGCCAGGGCGATGCGCCCGCCGCCGGGGAGCCGGGTCCCGGCCTCGAGGCCGCGCAGCAGGCGCTCGCGGCGCTCGTGCCGCCGCTCCGCTTCGCGGTCAAGGACGGCTTCGTCGGCGCGGCGCGCCTCAAGGGCTTCGGCGAGCTCGCGCGCGGCGCCATCGCCCGCGCCCGGGCCGCCGGCGCGCCCGACACCCCGGCGCTGCAGCGGCTCGCGGTCGAGGCCGACGGGTTCGACGCGCTCCCCCTGGACGGCCGTCGCGCCGCGCTGACGCGCATCGCGGGCGGCCTCTCCGCGCTCATCCCCGTGCCCGACGAGCTGCGCGAGGTCGCCCGGCTCGGGCGGACCGAGCTCGGGAAGAGCAGGAGGATCGCGCCCGCGGCGCCGACCTCGCCCACCGCGCGGTCCACGCCCGCCGCTCCGTCCACGCCCGCGGCTCCGTCCACGCCCGCGGCACGGACCCCGACCCCGACCCCGACCCCGACCGCGTCCTCGTCCTCGTCCTCGTCCGCGTCCGCGTCCCCGACGACGACCGCCTCGCCCCCGCCGGCCCCCGAGCCCTGGACGGAGGCGCCTCCTCCGCGCTCGCCGGAGGAGCGCGCCGCCCGCCGCAAGCGGCTCGCGACGGCGCTCGCCGAGCTTCCCCGCGTCCACCCCGCGACGCGCGCCCAGCTCGAGGAGCGCGGGCGCACCACGGTGGAGCAGGCGCTCGAGTTCTTCCCCAAGGCCTACCAGGACCGCACGCACGTCCGGCGCGTCGCGGAGCTGCGGGCCGGCGACGAGGGGATCGTGCTCGGCACGGTGAAGCACGTCCGCGTGCAGCGCATGCGGAACGGGCGGCCGCTCCTGAAGGTCGGCGTGGCCGACGCGTCGGGCGCGCTCGAGCTCGTGTTCTTCAACCCGCCGCCGTGGCGCCTGCGGCAGTTCGCGGCGGGTGAAGGGCTCCTCTGCTCGGGCAAGGTGACCGAGGGGTTCGGCCGGCGGCTCCAGATGAGCCAGCCCGAGGTCGAGAAGCTCACGGCGGGCGACTCGGCGAGCTTCGGGCGCGTCGTCCCCATCTACGCCGGCCCGGCCGACTACCAGCACCCGGCGCTGCGCAGGCTCGTGAAGCGGCTCGTCGACGAGCACGCGCCGCTCGTGGTGGACGACCTGCCGCCCGAGGTGCGGGCGCGGCGCGAGCTCCTCTCGCGGGCCGCGGCGCTGCACGACGCGCACTTCCCCCCGCCCGGCACCGACCTCGCGCTCGCCGCCGAGCGCGCCACCCCCGCCTTCCGCCGGCTCGTCTTCGAGGAGCTCTTCTTCCTGCAGCTCGCCCTCGCGCTGCGCCGGCGGGGCGTGCGCACCGAGCCTGGCATCGCGTTCGACGCCTCGCCGGCGGTGATCGCGCGCGCGCTCGAGCTCCTCCCGTTCCTGCTCACCGGCGCGCAGGCCCGGGCGCTCGACGAGATCGCCCGCGACATGGCCCGGCCCGAGCCGATGAACCGGCTGCTTCAGGGCGACGTGGGCAGCGGCAAGACCGCCGTCGCGTTCGCGGCGATGATGGTCGCCGTCCGCTCCGGCCACCAGGCCGCCCTCATGGTCCCGACGGAGCTCCTCGCCGAGCAGCACGCCCGCACGCTCGCGGGCTGGCTCGCGGGGACCGGCGTCGAGGTCGCGCTCGTCGCGGCCGCGTCTCGCGGGAAGGGGCAGAAGGAGACGCGCGCCCGGGTGGCGGACGGCACGGCCCGGATCGCGGTGGGGACCCACGCGCTCCTCGAGCAGGACGTCGCGTTCGATCGCCTCGGCCTCGTGGTCGTGGACGAGCAGCACCGCTTCGGCGTGCTGCAGCGCGCGAAGCTCATCTCGAAGGGGCGCCGCCCCGACGTGCTCGTGATGACGGCGACGCCGATCCCGCGCACGCTCGCCCTCGCGTTCTACGGCGACCTCGACCAGTCCAAGATCGGCGAGCTCCCTCCGGGCCGCACCCCGGTCGCGACGAGGGTCTACGGCGACTCGCAGCGGCGGGCCGCCTACGACGTCGCGCGGCGGGAGCTCGAGGCGGGGCAGCAGGTGTACGTGGTCTACCCGCTCGTCGCCGAGTCCGAGAAGACCGATCTCGCCGACGCGACGACGGGCGCGGAGGAGCTGCGCCGCGTCTTCGCCGGCCACGAGGTCGGGCTCCTCCACGGCAAGATGAAGGGCGACGAGAAGCAGGCCGTGATGGATCGCTTCCGGTCGGGGGCGCTCCGCGTGCTCGTCGCGACCACCGTCATCGAGGTGGGCGTGGACGTCCCGAACGCGAGCGTGATGATCGTGGAGCACGCCGAGCGCTTCGGGCTCTCCCAGCTCCACCAGCTCCGCGGGCGGGTCGGCCGGGGGGCGTCGCGGAGCCACTGCCTCCTCATCGCGCACTTCAAGCGGGTGGGCGACGAGGCGCGGGAGCGGCTCCACGCCATGGAGGAGACGCAGGACGGGTTCGAGATCGCCCGCGTGGACCTTCGCATCCGCGGCCCAGGCGAGCTCCTCGGCACGCGCCAGTCGGGCCAGAAGCTCTTCGAGGTCGCCGACCTCTACCGCGACGAGGCCATCCTGGAGGAGGCGCGCGAGGACGCGTTCGCGCTCGTGGAGGCCGATCCCGAGCTGCGCCGCGCCGAGCACCGGCCGGCCGCCGAGGCGCTCGGGGAGCGCTGGTCCGGGCGGCTCTCCCTCGCGCAGATCGGCTGAGCGGCAGGCTTCGGTCTCACCGTTTCCCGGTCGTGACCGACCGTCTAGGATGGCCTCGTGAGCGCCGACCTGTCGCGCGCCCTGGAGGCGATGGGCATCCGGGATCCCGCGGTCCTGCGCGCCGTGGCCGAGGTGCCGCGCGAGCTGTTCGTGCCCCCGGACCTGCGCGGCTCGGCGGACGCGGATCACCCGCTGCCCATCGGCTTCGGCCAGACCATCTCCCAGCCGTTCGTGGTCGCCTACATGACGGAGCAGCTCCGCCTCGGCGGCCGCGAGCGCGTGCTCGAGGTCGGGACCGGCTCCGGGTACCAGACGGCGCTCCTCGCGCGGCTCGCGGCGGAGGTGTTCTCGATCGAGATCGTCCCCGCGCTCGCGGAGCGCGCGCGCGAGGTCCTGCTCGGCACGCTCGGTCTCCAGAACCTCCGCCTCCGCACCGGAGACGGCGGGGCGGGCTGGCCCGAGGCCGCGCCCTTCGAGCGGATCCTCGTGACCGCCGCCGCCCCGGAGGTGCCGCCCGCCCTCGTCGCCCAGCTCGCGCCCGGCGGCCGGATGGTGATCCCGGTGGGCGAGGCGCCCGACCTGCAGGTGCTGCGCGCCGTCGACAAGGGCAACGACGGCGCGAACGTCTGGACCGAGCTCATCCCCGTCCGCTTCGTGCCGCTCACCGGCGCCGCCGGCTGATGCGCTACACTCCCCCGCGATGATCGTCTGTCCGGTGTGCGACCACTCCCAGCCCGGCGCAGGGGCGTGCGAGCTTTGCGGCGGCCCGCTCGCGCCGGAGGCCGACCTCGCCGCGGGGATGGCCGCGCTCGACGGGCTGGAGCCGACCCTCCATCCCGCCACGTGGGCGGCGGACGCGCCGCCCGTGGAGGGCCTCGAGCCGACCGCCCACGCGCCTGCCGGCGCGGTGGCGCCGCCGCCGCTCGAGCTCGAGCAGACGCGCATCGCGCCGCAGGACGTCGACGCGCCCGCGCTGGACGGCCTCGAGCGGACGGCGCAGCAGGGGCCGGACGACGGGCCGACGCCGCTCCCCGTGTTCGTCACCTGCCGCTACTGCCGGAGCCCGGCGCTCCCCGGCGAGCGGATCTGCGGCCAGTGCGGGATGCGCCTGCCGCTCGCGGGCGGGGCTTCCGGCGCGCCGGCCGCGCCGGCAGGGCACGTCTGCGGCTGCGGCGCGCTCGTCCGCGGCCGCTCGTGCCCGGCGTGCGGCGCGCGGCCGCCGCCGTGAGGCTTCGCTCGCCCCCTTGAAATGCGGGGCGGCTCCCGGCAAATTGGCGGGTCCCTCCATGAAAACCTTCCACGACCCCGAGGTGTTCGCGCGCGTCAAGCGGCTCCCCACGTACGTCTTCACGATCACGGATCGGCTCCGCGACGAGGCCATCGCCCGCGGTGTGGACGTCGTGGACCTCTCGATGGGGAACCCGGACCGCGGCGCCCCGGCGCGCGTCGTCGAGCGGCTGAGGGAGGCGGCTGGGGATGCGCGCCTCCACCGCTACCTCGATCCCCGCGGCCTGCCCGAGCTCCGCGCCGCCGCCGCACGCTGGTGGAAGCGCCGGCACGGCGTCGAGGTAGACCCCGCCCGCGAGGTGCTCATCACCATCGGCTCGAAGGAGGGCATCGGCCACGCGCTGCTCGGCCTCCTCGCCGAGGGCGACGCGGTGCTCGCGCCCACGCCGACGTACCCCATCCACGCCTACGGCGCGGTGCTCGCCGGCGCGGAGACGATCCCGGTGCGCGTGGGGCCCGGGTTCGACTTCTTCGACTCGCTCGTCGAGGCGACGGAGAAGGCCGAGCGGCGCCCGAAGGGGATCGTGGTGAACTTCCCCGCGAACCCGACCGCCGCGGTCGCGACGCCCGAGCTCCTCGAGAAGATCGTCCGCTTCGCCGAGGCCCGGCACCTCTTCATCATCTCCGACCTCGCCTACGGCGACCTCGTGTTCGACGGGGGACGCGCGCCGGCGATGCTCACCATCCCGGGGGCGCGCGAGCGCACGCTCGAGTTCATGTCGCTCTCGAAGAGCTACGGGATGGCGGGGTGGCGCGTGGGGTTCTGCGCCGGGAACGCCGCGCTCGTCGCCGCGGCCGCGCGCGTGAAGAGCTACCTCGACTACGGCCTGTTCGGCCCGACCCAGCTCGCGGCGGTGACGGCGCTCGACGAGTGCGAGGAGGACGTCGTCGCGAACCGCGCGCGCTACCAGCGCCGCCGGGACGCGCTCGTCGCCGCGTTCGGTGCGGCGGGCTGGCGCATCCCGCCGCCCGCGGCGAGCATGTTCGCCTGGGCGCCCATCCCCGAGCCGTTCCGCGGGCTCGGCTCGCTCGAGTTCGCCCGCCGGCTCGTGGAGGAGGCGGGGGTCTGCGTCGCGCCGGGGGTCGGGTTCGGCGCCGCCGGCGAGGGCTTCGTCCGCATCGCGCTCGTCGAGGACGAGGCGCGCCTCGCGCTCGCCGCCGAGCGCGTCCACGGCCTGCTGCAGAAGGGGAGGTGACCTGTGTCCGCTCGGGCGTCCGCTCCGGCCCCCTCGGCCTGGTTCCGCTGCGCGGCGGGCTGCGACTTCCGCGCCGAGCTCGTCGACGTCGTCTACGAGTGCCCGCGCTGCAGCGGGCTGCTCGAGGTGGAGCACGATCGCGCGGCGCTCGCCGCGCGATCCGGCGACGACTGGAAGGCGCTCTTCGACTCCCGCTTCAAGCTCGGCGCGTGGCCGTACGGCTCCGGCGTGTGGGGCAAGAAGGAGTGGGTCTACCCGCAGCTCGCGACCGAGAACGTCGTCTCGATGTTCGAGGGCGGCAGCCCGCTCCTGCGGGTGGACCGCTACGCCCGCGAGCTCGGCCTCGACGACGTCTGGGTGAAGGAGTGCGGCGTCACGCACACGGGGTCCTTCAAGGACCTGGGCATGACGGTGCTCGTCTCGGCGGTGAACGAGATGCGCGCCCGCGGCCAGGCGGTGCGCGCCGTCGCCTGCGCCTCGACGGGCGACACCTCCGCCGCCCTCAGCGCCTACTGCGCCGCCGCGGGGATCCCGAGCGTCGTCCTCCTGCCGCGCGGCAAGATCTCGACCGCCCAGCTCGTCCAGCCCATCTCGAACGGCGCGCTCGTGCTCGAGCTCGACACCGACTTCGACGGCTGCATGCGCGTCGTGCGGGAGCTCGCGCACACGAAGGACATCTACCTCGCGAACTCGATGAACTCGCTGCGCATCGAGGGGCAGAAGACCGCCTCCATCGAGATCGCGCAGCAGCTCGGCTGGAGCTCGCCGGACTGGATCGTGATCCCGGGCGGCAACCTCGGGAACGCGAGCGCGGTCGGGAAGGGCTTCCTGCTCATGAAGGAGCTCGGGCTCGTCGACCGGCTCCCGCGCCTCGTCGTCGCGCAGGCGGCGCAGGCGAACCCGCTGTGGCGGGCGACGAGCGGCGCCGGCGTGAGGCCGACCGCGGCGGTGGTCGTGCCCCCGGTCGCGGCGCAGCGGACGCTCGCCTCGGCGATCCAGATCGGCGCCCCCGTGTCGGCGAAGCGCGCGCTGCGCGCCCTCGAGGCGCTCGACGGCGTCGTCGAGCAGGCCACGGAGCAGGAGCTCGCGGACGCCGCGGCGCGCGCCGACCGCGCCGGGCTGTTCACCTGTCCGCACACGGGCGTCGCGCTGGCCGCGCTCGAGAAGCTCGCCGCGCGCGGCGCGATCCGCAGGGGCGAGCGGGTGGTCGTGATCTCCACGGCGCACGGGCTCAAGTTCTCGGACTTCAAGGTCGGCTACCACGACGGGACGCTGCCGGGGATCGCCTCGCCCCTCCGGAACCCGGGCGTCAAGCTCGCCGCGACGCTCGGGGCGGTCCAGGACGCGATTGCCGCCCGCTTCGGTCAGCGGTAGAAACGGCCCGATGGTGACCACCCCCGCCCAGGACCCCGCCGCGCTGCGCGCCGAGCACGACGCGCTCGCGGCGCGCCTCGAGATCCGCCGCTCGATCGACCACGTCCGGCGTGGCGCGTACGTCGGCTTCGCGGCCCTCATCGGCATCGGTCTCGCCGTGAAGCTCGGCTGGGATCGCTGGGGGACCCCGGCGCCCGGCGTCGCGCGGAAGATCCCGACCGGACCGCCGGTGTTCTTCTACCTCGCCGTCGTGCTCGCCGCGGTCCTCGCGGCCCTCGCCCTGCGCGAGGCGCTCCGCGCGCGGCGCCTGATGCGCGACGAGGACGCGCTCTTCTCCCGCCTGCTCGCGCTCCGCGGCATGCTGGGGCTCGATCACTGACATGCCGGCGAGGCGCGTCCGCCGCGGCCGCTTCATCGTCCTCGAGGGGCTCGACGGGGCCGGGACGACGACGCAGGCGCGTCTGCTCGGCGATCGCCTCCGCGGCGCGGGCCGGGCCGTCCACGTCACCGCCGAGCCGTCCGGAGGTCCGATCGGGAGCCTCGTCCGCCAGGCGCTGTCGCGGCGGGTCGTGGGCGGGCGGGGGGAGGGTGAGCTCGATCCCGGCGCGCTCGCGCTGCTCTTCGCCGCCGATCGTCTCGACCACGTCGCCGCCGAGATCGCCCCCAAGCTGGCGGAGGGCGTCGACGTCGTCTCGGACCGCTTCACCCTCTCGTCGCTCGCCTACCAGGGGCTCACGACCGGCGCGCTGGCCTGGGTCGAGGCGGTGAACGCCCGCGCGGCCACGCCGGACGTGACGCTCTTCCTGCGCGCCCGCGCGGCGGTGGCGTTGAAGCGGCGGCGCGCCGCGACGATGGACCCGGAGCTGTACGAGGTGTCGGACTTCCAGCGCGCGGTGGCGCGGAGCTACGACCGCGGCATCGCGCTCCTCCGCGCCGCGGGACAGCGCGTGGTGGAGCTCGACGGCGAGGCGCCGGTGGAGGCCGTGGCGGACGCGGTCTGGGCCGCGGTCGAGAAGCTCCGCTCCGGCCGCTGACGCGGGCCGCGGACCCGCCCTTCGGCCCCGAGACGCCCCCGCGGCAGCGCCGCGCCCCGTCGCGCGATTTGCGGATCTCGCGCGCGCCCTCTACTTAGATGGGATGCCCGGTCCCACGGCGATCCTCGTCGTCATCGGCAACGAGGTGCTCTCCGCGAAGGTGCAGGACGAGAACGGCCCGTGGGCCGCGCGCCGCCTGCGCGATCTCGGCGTGCAGCTCGACGCCATCCTGACCCTCCCGGACCGCGTGGACGACGTCGTCGACGCCGTGGACCGCGCCCGTCGCCGCGCCACCTGGGTGTTCACCTCGGGCGGGGTCGGCCCGACCCACGACGACGTGACGGTCCCGGCCGTGGCGCGCGCCCTCGGGCGCCGGCTCGTGCGCTCGGGCGCGCTGGTCGAGAGCCTCCGCGCGATGCACCGCCGCCATCACGACGGGGCGGAGCCGCCCGAGGCGACGCTGCGCATGGCGGACGTGCCCGAGGGGACGCGCCTGCTCGGAGACCCGTCGTTCCCGACCCTCGTGGTGGAGAACGTCGTCATGCTCCCGGGCGTGCCGCAGTTCTTCCGCTGGCAGTTCGACCGGATCGCGCACCTGCTCGCGGCCGATCCGTTCCACCTCGCGTGCGTCTTCCTCTCGCTCGGGGAGGACGAGATCGCGCCGGCGCTCGCGCGCGTCGCGGAGGCACACCCGGCGGTGGAGATCGGCAGCTACCCGCGCTTCGACGAAGCCGATCACCGCGTGAAGGTGACGATCGAGGCGAAGGACGGGACGCGGGTGGACGCGGCGCTGGCGGAGCTGCTCGCGGCGCTCCCCGACGGCGCGGTGGTCCGGACGGAGCCCGGGTGAGGCCGCGCAGGCGCCGCGCCCACGGAGGACGGGCCGCGCGCCGCGGCGGGCCGGGCCCCGCTCAGAGCTCGAAGCGATCGATCTTGCCGGCCTTCTGCAGGACCTCGAGCGCGCCGAGCGTCGCCTTCTCCTTGTCGTTGCCCTGGATCTTGACGACGAGCGGCGACGCGGCGGGCGGGTACACCGCGACGGCCCAGCTGTCGCCGAGATCCTTGTCCACCACGACCCGGCACTCCATGCTTCCGATGAACGCGCGTGCCATGCGGGATCACTCCTTCAGAGTGCGCGCAAGATATCCCGAAAGGCAGCCGATGAGAAACGTCCGCTTCGTCCTCCTGCTCGCCCTCGCCGCGTGCTCCTCCGGCGCGCGCCTGCCGCGCTCCGCGCAGGGCGAGACGGTGATCGAGATCCGCGGCGCCGTCGACGGAGGGCCTTACGCGCTCGGTGAGAAGGACCTCGCCGCGCTCCCCCGGCGCGCCGTGCGCGGCGTCGATCCGGTCTCCGGCCGCGAGGCGCTCTGGGAGGGCACCCCGCTCGCGCTGCTCGTCTCGGAGCGCGCCGCGCCGAAGAAGGGGACGGACACCGTCATCGTGCGCACCACCGAGGGCACGGCCGTCCCCATCCCGCTCACCCTGATCCGCCAGCTGCGGCCGGTGGTCGCGGACCGGGCCGACGGCGCGCCGATCGCGATGCGCGTCCTCGCGTGGCCCAACCTGGAGCAGGCGGGGCTCACCACGGATCCCCGGCAGGCCTCCTGGTGGGCGCACGGGGTTCGCGCGCTCGAGATCGTCTTCTGGCAGAAGACGCTCGGGACGGCGCTCGCCGCGCCCCCGGGCGCCTCCGACCGGGCCCGGCTCGGGTCGGGCGAGTTCGGCGCGCGCTGCGTCGCCTGTCACCGGCTGCGGACCGCCGGCGGGGAGCGCGGGCCGGATCTCACGGCGGTCGCGGAGCGGCTGTCGCACGACCGTTTCCGGGAGCTGATGCGCAGCCATCCGGCCCGCACCGATGGGATCGAGCCGCCGGGAGCCGAGGCGAGCGAGGATCTCTGGGCGTTCCTGCGGGCCGTGGCCGCGGCGGGCGAGGGCGGAGCGGCTGCGCCGTCCACCTCCTCCGCGTCGGCGCCGTGAGGAAAAGGGCGGCTAGACAGCCCAGATGAAGCCGATGCGGACGCCGACGAGCTCGGCGATCTGCTTCGCGATCTGCTTCCCGTCGCGCCCCGCCACCCAGCGTGGGATGACGACGTGGAACTCGCCCCCGGTGAGCTCCGCGGCGGAGGCGAAGAGCTGCCACCGGCTCGCGACGTCCTCGAGCGTCACCGGACCGGGTGAGAGCACGTCGAGGAACACCGGCTTCGGGGCGTCGCAGAAGAGCGCCGGGCGGTGATCGCGCATCGCGCCGTGGATCACCTCGGGCTGGTCCCAGCCCGGGAGATCGGCCCGAACCCCCGAGTAGCCCGCGAGCGGGAGCGTCTCGGCCATGAGGCGGATGAACGCCTCCTTCTGGACGTCGTTCGCCGCCTCGACCGTCGTGGGGGTCTCGAGCATCTCCATGGCGCAGCCAGGCGGTCGGAAGGAGCTCCCCGCCGGTCCCCGGCCCTCCCACACGAAGGGTGGTCCTCGATCCAGCATGGCGCATCCCCCGCGCTCCGCCGCGGGGCGGGCCACCGTGCGCGCGGTGACCCGCCCATGACGGCCGCTCGCCAGATCGCCCGGAGATGACGACCACGCCTCCCCGGAACCTCGACGCGATCCACTGGGGTCACTCCCTCCCGTTCTTCGCGGTCCATGCGGCCGCCCTCGCGACGCCCTTCCTCGCGCCCGTCGAGGGCCGCTACATCGCCCTCGCCGTCGGTCTCTACCTCCTCCGGATGTTCGGCGTGACGGCCGGGTACCACCGTTACTTCTCGCACCGCGCGTTCCGCACGTCGCGCCCCTTCCAGCTCGCCCTGGCGGTGCTCGGCGCGTCGGCCGTCCAGAAGGGGCCGCTCTGGTGGGCCGCCCACCACCGGGACCACCACCGGTACTCCGACGGCCCCGAGGACGTGCACTCGCCGCTCGAGCGCGGCTTCTGGTGGAGCCACGTCGGCTGGATCCTGGCGCGCCGCTACGACGCGACGAAGCTCGAGCGGGTGAAGGACCTCGCCGTCTACCCCGAGCTCCGCGTCCTCGACCGCTGGCACCTCGCCGTGCCGCTCGCCCTCGGGGGCGGCCTCTTCCTGGCGGGTGGGCTGCCGGCGTTCCTCTGGGGCTTCTGCGTCTCGACGGTGCTCCTGTGGCACGGGACGTTCGCCATCAACTCGCTCGCCCACGTGTTCGGCCGCCGGCGCTACGAGACGGGGGACGGCTCCCGGAACAGCCTCCTGCTCGCGCTCCTCACGCTCGGGGAGGGGTGGCACAACAACCACCACTTCTACCCGTCGACGGCGCACCAGGGCTTCTTCTGGTGGGAGATCGACGTCTCCTTCTACGCGCTCCGGCTCCTCTCCGCGGTCGGCCTGGTGCGCGACCTCCGGATGGCGCCGGACCGCGTCCGCTTCGCCCACCGCACGACCGCGGGGGCGGCGCCCCGCTCCGCCGCAGTCCCGGATCCGGGCTGAGGGCCGTCGGACACCGTCGGGGCCCCCGCGCCGCGAGTCCTCGCCAGCGCGGCGGACCGTCGCTAGAGTGGCGGCGCACCGGGAGGGAACCCATGGATCGCCTGTCACTCGACGTGAACGGCTGCTTCGACGCCGCCGCCGACGGCCTCGGCGCGGACGCGCTCGACGCGCTCGCGCCCTCCGCCGCGGCCGCCTTCGACGGGTTCGAGGCGCGGCGCCGCTCGGGCGAGCTCGGCTTCGCCGACCTGCCGCGGGACGCGGCCACGGCCGACGCGAGCGCCGCGCTCGCGCGCGATCTCGCCGCCCGGTTCGAGAACCTCGTCGTGCTCGGGATCGGCGGCAGCTCCCTCGGCGGCCGCGCCATCCTCTCGGCGCTCACGCACCCCTTCCACAACCTCCTGCCGCGCGACCGGCGCGGCGCCATGCGCGTCTTCTTCCCGGACAACTCGGACCCCGCCACCTTCGAGGCGCTCCTCGGCACGCTCGAGCTCGAGGAGACCTGCTTCGCCACCATCACGAAGTCCGGCGGCACCGCCGAGACCATGGCGCAGCACCTCGTGCTGCGGGAGCGCTGCATCGCCCGGTTCGGCGAGGAGGGGTACCGCGCGCGCTGCGTCCTCGTGACCGACCCGGCGAAGGGCGCCCTCCGCGCCATCGCCGACGCGGAGGGGCTGCGGGCGCTGCCGGTGCCGGCGAGCGTGGGCGGCCGCTTCAGCGCGCTCAGCGCCGTGGGGCTCCTGCCGGCCGCCGCGGGCGGGGTCGACCTCACCGCGCTCCTCGCGGGGGCCGCCGCGATGGAGGCGCGCTGCCGCTCCGGCGCGCTGCGCGAGAACCCGGCGCTCCTCTACGCCGGCGTGCTGCACCTCATGGACCGGCAAAAGGGGCGGCGGATCCACGTGCTCATGCCCTACGCGGACGGGCTGCGCGACACGGGCGACTGGTTCGTGCAGCTCTGGGCGGAGTCGCTCGGGAAGCGCCCCGAGGTCGGCCCGACGCCGTTCCGCGCGGTGGGCGCCACCGACCAGCACTCCTCGATGCAGCTCATGATGGAGGGGCCGCACGACAAGGTCGTGACGTTCGTGCGGGTCGTCCAGCCGCGGGCCGACGTGTCGATCCCGGTGCCCGACACGTACCGCCCGCATGGAGAGATCGCGTACCTCGACGGCCACACGATGGGCGAGCTCATCGAGGCGGAGCGGCGCGCGACCGAGGCCGCGCTGCGCAAGGCGGGGCGCCCCACGGTCTCGATCCAGCTCCCGCGCCTCGACGCGCGGGCCATGGGAGAGCTCCTGATGCTCCTCGAGCTCGCCACCGCGTACGCGGGCGGCCTGTACGGGGTGAACGCGTTCGACCAGCCCGGGGTGGAGGCCGGCAAGCGCTACGCCCAGGGGCTCCTCGGCCGCCCTGGCTACGAGCAGGCCCGCGACGAGCTGCTCGCGCGGGCCCACACCGACCCCGCCCTCGTCCTCGGCTAGACGCGAGCTGGAGCTCGCCGGCGCCGGCGTTCGTCCGCGGTCGACGCGGCCCCGAAAGCCGCCGGTCAGAGGAACACGGAGCGACGCGCGGCCAGATCCTCGTCGAGCATCGCCTGGAGCGTCGACCGCACGCGCTCGGTGAGGGCGCTCACCGTCGAGGGATCGTGCACCGCGTCCGGGCCCGCGCCGCCCAGGTCGATCGGATCGCCGAACCGGAGCGACCAGCGCGAAGGGAGCGGCACGAGGCCGGCCGCGCCGACCCGGAGCGAGTCGAGGGGCAGGGCAGGGAGGCCGAGCGCCGCCCCGAGCCAGCCCGGCCGCGAGATGGCCGGGGAGGCTTCCTCGCTGCCCACGATGGCGCACGGGATGATGGGCGCGCCGGTGCGGAGCGCGAGCTTCACGAAGCCGCCGCGGCCGAACCGCTCGATGCAGTAGCGCTCGCCCCACGCCTTCCGCGCGACCGCGCTCCCCTCGGGGAAGACGCCGAGGAGCCCCCCGTCCCGCAGGATGCGCTCTGCGGGCTCGGGCGCGGCACGGATCGCCCCGAGGCGGATCGCGAGCGCACCGAACACGGGCAGCCCGGCCTCGCGATCGTCGAGGAGGGGACGGAGGTCTCGCCGGGCGGGGTGGTCGCGGTGGAGCGCGTGCCGGAGCACGAGCGCGTCCCACGGCACGGCCCCTGCGTGGTTCGCGACGACGATGGCGGCACCGGCCGGCGGCACGCGGTCGAGGCCGCGCGCCTCGGTGCGCCACCAGGTCGCGTACAGCAGGTCGAGGAGCGGCTGCGCTCGCTCGTGGAAGCGCGCGTCGAGCCCGTACCGGTCGAGCCGCTCGGGTGGCTCGAGCAGGCGCGCCAGGTCGATCGCGCTCCCGAGCGCGTGCTTCACGCGCGGCAACAGCCGGGCGAGCGTCTCCCTCAGCTCCCCGGCGGCCGACGCGAGCCCCGCGCGGCCGGCGACGTCGGCGAGCCGGTGCTCGAGCCCCTCGAGCGTGCTCTCGACGCGGTGCTCCAGCGCGCCGAGCCGATCGGCGGCGGCGCGGAGCCGCGCGGCGTCGGGGGAGGGGGCCTGAGGTGCGGTCGGGGTCGGGGTCGGGGTCGGGATCCTGGTCGTGGTCGCGGCTGGGGTCGAGGTCGAGGTCGGGATCGGTCCGCTCACCCCGGCGCGCGCCACCGCGGGCACCGGCTCGCGCGGCGCTGCACCCCGCGCGAACGGGTCGTTCCCCAGCACCGGATGCGTGGGCTTGGGCCTGGGCGCGGGACGTGCGCGGGCCTCGGGCCTGGGCGCGCGCGTGCGCTTCCCGGCTCCCGTTCGGCCTCGGCTCTTCCCTCCCGCCATCGCGCACCTCATAGACGGGTGTACCCACGCTCGTCAAACGGACGGACGGGGACGGGCCACCCGGCACCGCGGGTCCGGGCGGTGTGGTACGACACCGCGATGCCGCGCATCCAGGTCCTTCCGCCCGGGCTCGTGAACCAGATCGCCGCGGGCGAGGTGGTGGAGCGCCCGGCGTCCATCGTGAAGGAGCTCGTCGAGAACGCGCTCGACGCCGGCGCGACCTCCGTCGCGATCGACGTGGAGGAGGGCGGCCTCGCGCTGGTGCGGGTCGCCGACGACGGGTGCGGGATGGCGAGCGAGGACGCCCACCTCGCGCTCGAGCGGCACGCCACGTCGAAGCTGCGGGACGCCGCCGGCCTCGCGGCCATCGCGACGATGGGGTTCCGCGGCGAGGCGCTGCCGGCGATCGCGTCGGTGGCGCGGTTCCGGCTCGACACCGCAGCGGCGGAGGACGGCGCCGGGACCCGGCTCGAGATCGAGGGCGGCGCGCGCGTCGCGGCGGGCCCCGTCGCGCGTCCGCGCGGCACCACCATCGAGGTGCGGGACCTCTTCTTCAACACCCCGGCGCGCCGCAAGTTCATGCGCGCACCGCCGACCGAGGCCGGCCACGTCAGCGAGGCGGTGGTGCGCCTCGCCCTCGCGCGCCCGGACGTCGGGTTCACGCTGCGATCCGCCGGGCGGCTCGTCCTCGGCGCTCGCGCCGGTGCGGAGCTCGCCGATCGCGCCGCGCAGGCGCTCGGCCGCGACGCGCACCGGCACCTCGTGCCGGTGGACGCCGCGCGCGGCCCGGTCCGGGTGCGCGGGCTCGTGTGCTCACCCGATCACTCGGAGGCGACCGGGCGCGCGCTCTATCTCTTCGTGAACGGTCGCTACATCCGCGACCGGGGGGCCGCTCACGCGGTGCTCCGCGCGTTCGCCGGGACGCTGCCGCCGGGGCGGCACCCCGCGGGCGTGCTGTTCGTGGAGCTGCCCCTCGACCGCGTCGACGTGAACGTGCACCCGCAGAAGCTGGAGGTGCGGTTCGCGGAGGCGCGCGAGGTGTACGACGCCCTGTTCCACGCGATCGCCGGCACGCTCCGCACCGCCCCCTGGCTCGCACACGGCCGCGGCGCGGCGGGCACGGGGGCCGCCACCACGCCCCACGCGCTCGTGCCCTCCGGCGACGGGATCGCGGGCGGCGAGGAGACGGCGGCGGTGCTCGCCTGGGCGCGAGAGGCCCACGCGCCGGAGGGGAGCGGCGCGCTCGTCGCGCCCCCGAGGCCGGCGCCGGGCACCACGGCCGCGTTCGCGTTTCCGATCTCGGACGAGACGGGCACGGCGCGGCCTGGCGGGTACTTCGCCTCGCTCCGCTACGTGGGGCAGCACGCGCGGACCTACCTCCTGTGCGAGGCCCCGGGCGGGACGCTCGTCGTCATCGATCAGCACGCGAGCCATGAGCGGCTCCTGTTCCACCGCCTGCGCGAGGCATTCCGGACAAGGCAGCTCCCCGTGCAGCCGTTCCTGCTGCCTCAGGTCGTGACGCTCCCTCCCGCGGTCGCCCGGGCGCTCGAGGGCGGGCTCGCCGAGCTCGGCCGGCTGGGGTTCGACGTCGAGCCCTTCGGCGGCGATAGCTTCGCCGTGAAGGGCACCCCGGCCGCGCTCGCCGGCGTCGACCTCGAGGGGCTGCTCCTCGATCTCGCGGGTCAGCTCGAGCTCGTGGGGACCGGCAGCGCCGTGGACGAGGCGCTGCACGATCTGCTCGCCACGATGGCCTGCCACGCCGCCGTCCGCGCGAACCAGGACGTCGCGCCGGAGGAGGCGCGCGCCCTGCTCGACGGGCTCGACGCCATCGACTTCAAGGCGCGCTGCCCCCACGGACGGCCGGTGGTCTTCGAGCTCCCGCTCTCGGAGCTCGAGCGGCGGGTCGGTCGACGCTGAAGGAAGAGGAAAAGGGCAGCTCTCGGCGCCGTCTTCGGCGTTGTACGAGCGACGGTGAAAGCGACCGCGCCGAGAGCTCCCAAGTGGACGCCCGGCTGCCGGCTCGGAGTGCGGGGGGGGTGACCCCAAGCCGATGCGAACGTCCTGGCGGGATGACTTTCAATCGACGTGCCCACTCGGGTTCTGAAAATATGTCCCACGATCCCGAGATGTTCCGGATCGGGGCTGAAAAGCATCCAGTCCGGACCTTTCAGGGTTGAAAGCATTCGATTCAAAACTGCAATGCGCCTCACCCTCGACCGGCAGGCTGTAAATTCGTCGCCCCAGGGGGCGGCAAAGTTCACGGCTTCCGCGCTCGCCCGAAGGGGCTCCCCGGGGATTCTCTTGCAGATTGGAGAGGTTCCCCGCGGGCCGACGCGGCGCCGTCCGGCACCGCCGATGCAATCCACCCGCTGCGTGCAGGGCGCGATCACAGGCAGGGACGTGCTGTTCCACTCCGTCACCATCGTGCGGCTGTTCGGTCCCGTCTTCTACGTGCGGTGCCTGCGGGCGATGTGGAGCGGGCGCCCGTGCACGTTCCTCGAGGTGCTCGCAGGTCATCAGTAGCCGCCGCCGGCGCCCAAACACTCGACGCGGCGTCGCCCGTTTGGCAGAGTCCCGCGCGTGCCGCGGGACCCCCGCTACAAGCCGTACCGGACGGCGCTCTGGCTGCTCTACTTCGCCGTCATCGCCCTCGCGCTCGCGGTGGTGATGACGAGCGTCGTGCGAAACCTGCGCGGACCCCACCGGCCCCCCGCGACGGGCGCGCTCCCGACGCGCGCCGCGCTGCGGGTGTGCGTGACGGAGCTCGAGGCGCTGCACGCCGAGCAGAACGAGCGGGCCTGGCGCCTCGGGGACGAGGTCGGCGAGAAGGACGCCATCCAGCGCTGGGAGATCTGGGCGCGGGAGTGGGAGCAGCGCGTGGACGATCTCGCCGAGCGCTGCCGGCTCGACGCGGCGGATCCGGATCCGCAGGGCTTCGGCGGGCGCAAGGAGCTCGCGCACGCCCGCGACGCGGTGCTCGAGCTCCACCGGGCCTACCGGGCGCAGGTGAACCGGTTCGCTCAGGAGGAGGCGAACCTCGCCCACCAGGCCGCGGCCTCGCTGCACGAGGCGCGCGAGGCGCTCGCGCGGCCGCCGGAGCGGCGGTGAGCTCCCCGCTCAGCCGGCCGGGACCACGGGCGGCGCCGGGCAGGTGACGCAGCCCGCGCCCGTGCAGCCGTCCGGGGAGGGCGGCACCGTCAAGAACACCCAGCGATAGACCTGGACCTCGAACCCGAGCTTCGGCTTGCGATACGCGGACGTGGCGGTCGCGACGTCGGCGTTGGGATCGAAGCCGTTCGACACCACGAGCTCCACGACGTGGAGGGCGCCCGCGGTGCCGGCCGCGGCGCTGCCGCCTGCGCTCGGGTACTGGTAGGCGGGGAACTGGAACGCGGGGGTCTCGCGCAGCGTGGGGTCGACGGTCCCGTCGCCCGGGGCGAGGATGTCGTTGGCCTGCTGGACTGCGAGGCTCGGGCGGTTCGTCGGGTCGTAGTTCACGAACCAGCGCGCCACGACCGCCTCGTTGGTGATGGCGTCGCGGAGCGTCGCGCCGAGCGGGAAGACGGGCTCGCGCGGGCAGCCCGCCGGGACGCGCACGATCGACTCCGGCTGGAGCACCGCGCGGACGGTGTCGTCGACCACGATGCGCGGCGGCGTCACCGGCTGGCCCTCGGGGTAATCGGGCAGGGGCTGCGGCAGCGGGCACCCCGAGAGGACCACGGCCGCGATCGCGGCCGCCCTGGCGGTTCTCCTCACGCGTCGTCCTCCTCGTCGGGCGGGAGCTTCTGGCCGCGCCGCTCGGCCTCGAGCTTCTCCAGGTGCCGGAAGATGGTCCGCGGATCGACGCCGAGATCCTTGGCCGTCTTGGTGCGGTTGCCCTGGTTCCGCTCGAGCACCTCGTTGATGTAGCGCTTCTGGAACTCCTCCTTCGCGGCGACGAGCGGGAGGATGGGCTCGAGGTTCTCCGGCCGCAGGTCGAGGTCCTCCGCCGACACGAGCGCCTTGTCGGCGAGGACGACCGCCTTCTTGAGGCGGTTCTCGAGCTCGCGGATGTTCCCCGGCCAGGCGTACTTCCGCATCGCGACCACCGCGCTCGGCGCGAACCCGCGCACCTTCGCGCCGAAGTCCTTCGCGTACTTCTGCAGGAAGTACTTCGCGAGCACGACGAGGTCCTCGCCGCGCTCGCGGAGGGGCGGCAGGAGGATGGAGACCACGTTGAGGCGGTAGTAGAGGTCCTCCCGGAACGTGCCCTTGCGGATCTCCTCCTCGAGCACCTTGTTCGTCGCGGCGACCACGCGGAGGTCCACCGGCTCCGGGCGCGTGTCGCCGACCTTCGTCACCGAGCGCTCCTGGAGCGCGCGCAGGAGCTTCACCTGCAGCGCGGCCGGCATCTCGCCCACCTCGTCGAGGAACAGGGTCCCGCCGTGCGCCGCCTGGAACTTGCCGGGCCGGGTGGCGATGGCGCCCGTGAACGCGCCGCGCACGTGGCCGAACAGCTCCGACTCGAGGAGCGCCTCGGGGATCGCCCCGCAGTTCACCGCGACGAACGGGCCGCTCCCCCGCCCGCTGCGGCGGTGGATCTCGCGGGCGACGACCTCCTTGCCGGTGCCGGTCTCGCCCGAGACGAGCACGCTGATGTCCGTCCCGGCGACCTTCTCGATGCGCCGGAACACCTCCCGCATCGACGCCCCCGAGCCGATGAGCTCGCCGTACTGCTTCGAGCTCACCGCCTCGCGCAGGGCCACGTTCTCGCGCCGCAGCGAGTCGAGCAGCATGCCGTTCTGCACGAGCAGCGACGCCTGGGCGGCGAACACGGTGAGCGCCTCGAGCGCGCGGTCGTCGAAGAGCGAGACCACGCTGTCGTTCCCGAGGTAGATGACGCCGCAGACGTCGCCCTTCTGCATGAGCGGCGCGCACATCACCGAGCAGAGCTTCAGGTTCACGACCGAGGTCGAGCCGGACCACTCGGAGTCGTGCAGGGCGTCGGCGACCACGATCGGCCGGCGCGTGTCGATGACGCGCTGGATGATCGAGTCGGAGACCCGCGCCATCGCGCCCTCGATGGTCTCGCGCGCCACGTTCCGCGCCGCCCGGACGGTCATCTCGCCGTCCTCGAACAGGATGAGGAAGCCCTTGTCGGCGTGGGTCACCTCGAGCAGGGCGTCGATGAGCTCGTCGAGGAGCCGGGCGAGGTCGTTCGCGCCGAGCAGCCGCTCCGAGAACCGGACCAGCGTCTCGAGGGCCAGGAGCCGCTGGCCGGAGCTCGGGCCCGGGCGGGCGGGGGCCGCGCGGGGGGCGGGGTCGAACACGAGCTCGGTCCCCGCGACGCGGATCCGGTCCCCGGGGCCGAGCCGCCACGCCGCGCGCCGCTTGCCGTTCACGGTCATGTCCGCGCCGTCGTGCGCGGCGGCGTTGTACTCGCGACCGTCCCAGTGGATGTGCACCGCCGTGCGCGGCATGCCGGGATCGGGCACCGCCACGTCGTTCTCCACGTCGCGCCCGACGCTCGTGATGCGCTTCACGAGCGCGATCTCGCGCTCCACGCCGTCCGGGCTCTTCACGATGAGCGTTGCCACGATCGACTTGCCTCAGTTCCGAATCGTCATCGGTCCCTCAGAACGCCCACTCCAGCTTGACCGACCCGGCGCCGCCACCGGGCGAGACCTCGGTCTCGACGATGGGCACGAAGTGCTTGTGCGCGTCCCACACCCCGTACGCGTAGAGCGCCCAGAACAGGCCGGCGGACACGTACTTCACCGCCTCGACGCGGCCGAGCAGCACGCGGTCCGAGTCGGAGTACGGCGGCCGCGAGCAGCCCGGCTGGCCGGAGATGCAGGAGCGGGTGCGGTCCTCGGCGAGCTGGTTGTGGAAGATGATCGCGGAGAGGTTCACGACGCCGGCCACGATCTGGCCGGCCGCGATGGCGGTCCCCTTCGCGCGATCGCCGTTCTGGAACTGGCCCGCGCCGAGCGGCATCCAGTTGAACAGGTACAGGCGCTCCTGGACGCGCACGACCTTCGTCGGCGGCCCGGTGCGCGCCTGCTCCTCCGCCAGCAGCCGCCGCTTCGCCTCGTCCGCGAGCCGCTCCTGCTCTCGCAGCGCGCGGCGCCGCTCGCGCAGCGGCGCGAGCGCGGGCTCGTGCTCCCGCTTCACGCGGTCGAAGAACTCGACGATGGGCGGCGGGACGAGGAACGGGTCGAGCGCGTAGTCGGGATCGTGGGAGAGGAGGTTCACGAACGCCGCGCGCGCCTGGGCCTGATCGCCGAGGTGGTACTCGGAGATGCCGAGGATGCGGTAGGCGTCGATGGCCTCGTCCTCGCTGAGCGAGGGGCCCGTGGCGAGGTAGCGCCGGAGCGTGCCGGCCGCGTCCGCGTAGGCGCCGAACTCGAAGCGGTCCTTCGCGCGCTTCAGCTCCGGCGGGGCCGTGAGCACGAGCGCGATGAGGAGGGGGATCACGGCGTCACGGCTCCGTCGGAGTGGGGCGCGCTCGCGGGGCCCGCGCCGGGCTCCGGCGCGCCGGAGGGCGGGGGCGGCTGCCGCGCCGCCGTCGGGGCGGCGACGATCACCTCGCCCCCGGCCCGCAGCTTCACCTGAACGTCGCGCATCGCCGCGCCGGCCGCCTCGAGGCCGATCCGGGCGGGCGCCTCGTAGGGGCTGTCCGCCCCGGAAGGCACCGGGATCGCGAACGAGGCGCGCTGCGAGTCGCCCGCGGTGCCGACGAGCTTGCCGTCCACGTACACGCGCGTCGCCGGGTCTCCCTCGACGCGCAGCCGGGCCGGGCGTGGCGTGAGCGGCACCCGCAGCTCGCCGAGGCGCTGCGCCTCCTCGGCGGTGATCTCCCGGACGAACGGCGTGCAGCAGGCGTGCTCGATCTGGATGACGTGGGTGCGGCCCGGCGCGACCGAGAAGCGGACGAGCTGCTCCCCGCGCGCCACCTCGATCCCGTCGAGCAGCGCGCGCTGCGCGTACGGCCGGACGTGCACCGACAGCGAGGCGGGAGGGCCCGAGGCGCTCTCCCGCGCGCGCGGCGAGGGCGCACCGGCGCGGCCACCCCGCGGCCGGTGGGCCGCGTGAGCCTCGCCGGCGGGCGCGGCGCCTTCCGCGGGGCGCGCCTCGGGGTCGGCCACGGGCT
>NZ_JALCYX010000032.1:0-48556 GCF_022690695.1 Anaeromyxobacter sp. SG17 | reverse complement strand
CGGCCCGGCGCTCGCGCTCCTCGATCGCGCGCTCTCGTCGCGCCCCGAGGACTCGGAGCTCCTCCTGCTCCGGGCGCGGGCGCTGCACCGCCTCGGCGCCGCGGGTCCGGCGGTCACCGCCTTCGCCACGGCGCGCACCCGGGCGCCGCTCGACGACGCCGCCCGGGCGGACCTCGTCGAGGCGCTCGCCGCGGAGCGGCCCGTCGCGGACCGCGCCCACCGGCTGCTCCTCGACGAGGGGGAGGCGGCGGTCCCCTTCGTGCTCCGCGGCGCGCGGGAGGGGGCGCCCGCCCAGCGGCTCCGCGCGCTCGAGCTCGCGCGCGACATGGGCGTGGAGGAGCGGCTCGATCGGCCCGCCGCGTACGGCGCGCTCCTCGACGCGCCCGACTGCGACGTCCGCCGCGCCGCCGCGGAGCGCCTGGGCGAGGTCGGCGATCCCGCCGCGCTCCCCGCGCTCCGGCGGGCCGCGGCCGCCCGGGTCGAGACGAAGGGGATCTTCGGCATCTCGCGCCAGGCCCCGGCCTGCGGCGCGGCCGAGGCCGCGGCGGCCGCCCGGCGTGTCGAGGCGGCGGTCCGCGCGCCCTGAGCGCCCAACAGGCCAGCGCCGCGCGGAGCCCTGCGCGACGCCCGCGGCCGTGCTAAACGACGCCCGCACTCCATTCCCCTCCCTCCGCTCCGGCGGGGCGGACGGGCTCGCGAGGAGACCGGATGGCGCGGACGAAGGCGACGGCAGCGAAGGCGGCGGCGGGGGCGAAGCCCGCCGCGGTGAAGGCGTCGGGCACCCCGGCCGCGGAGCTCGCGGCGGACGCGCTCGCGCTGCCGGTGTACGAGGAGGACGTCAAGGGCGGACTGCGCGGGCGCCTGAAGGGGCTCGACGCGATGCTCGGCGGCGGCCTCGCGGCGGCCGCGAAGGCCGAGCGGTTCGAGGGAAAGCCCGGTCAGGAGCTGGCGCTCCCGACCCTCGGTCGCGCGCCCGCGGGCCGCGTGCTGCTCGTCGGCGTGGGACCGCGCGCGAAGGCGAGCGCCTTCGCCGCCGCGGGCTTCGAGCCGCTGCGCGTCGCCGCCGGCAAGGCCGCCCGCGCGGCCGGCAAGGCCGGCGCGCGCTCCCTCGCGATCGCGCCGCCCGAGGACGGGTTGGGCGACGTCGCCGCCGCGGCGCGCGCGCTGGCGGAGGGCGCGCTCCTCGGCGGCTACGGGTTCCGGCGCTACAAGAGCGAGGCGCCGAAGCGCGCGCCGCTCGCCGAGCTCACCGTCGCGGTCCCGGCGGGCGCGGAGAAGCTCCCCGAGGTGAAGGCCGCGCTCGAGCTCGCGCGCGAGGTGGCCCTCGCGGTCGCCTGGGCGCGCGACCTCGTGAACCTCGGCCCGGCGGACTGCACGCCGGCGCTCCTCGCCGAGCAGGCGGAGGCGCTCGCGCGCGAGGCGAGGCTCGCCGTCGAGGTGCGCGGCCCGAGGGAGATCGCGGCCCTGAAGATGGGCATGTTCCTCGGCGTGACGCGCGGCTCGTCCGAGCCGCCGCGGCTCGTGACGGTGAGCTACGTGCCGAAGGGCGCGGCGGCGAAGAAGCCCCCGGTCGTGCTCGTCGGGAAGGCGATCACCTTCGACTCGGGCGGCCTGTCGCTCAAGCCCACCGAGAGCATGGTGACGATGAACACCGACATGGCGGGCTCGGCGGCCGTGCTCGGCGCGATGCGCGTCGTCGCCCACCTCGCGCCGCCGTTCCCGGTCCACGCGGTGCTGGGCGCCTGCGAGAACATGCCGGGCGGCAAGGCCTACAAGCCCTCGGACGTGCTCGTCTCGTACGCGGGCAAGAGCGTCGAGATCACCAACACCGACGCGGAGGGGCGGCTCGTCCTCGGCGACGTGCTCGCCTGGGCGGCCGAGACGCTGAGGCCCGCGGCGATGATCGACGTCGCGACCCTCACCGGCGCCTGCGTGGTGGCGCTCGGCCACACCACCGCCGGCCTGTTCGGCCCGGACGGCGCGACGGTGGACGGGGTGCTCGCCGCGGCGCGCGCGTCGGGCGAGGAGATCTGGCGGCTCCCCATGACGGAGTCGCTGAAGGAGCAGCTCGAGAGCGACCGCGCGGATCTCAAGAACACCGGCGAGCGCTGGGGCGGCGCCATCAGCGCGGCGCACTTCCTCCACGCCTTCGCGAAGGACGTGCCCTGGGCGCACCTCGACATCGCCGGCCCGTCGCACGCGCCGAAGGAGCGCGGCTACGTCGCGAAGGGCGGCACCGGGTTCGCGGTGCGGACGCTCGTCGAGTTCGTGCGCGGCTTCGGCCGGTGAGCGCGCCCGCCCCGGGCCGCGCGAGGGGCGCTGCGGCGCCCCCGCCGCCGGGGTAACCTTCTCCCGTGAACGCGATCGACGCGCTCGTCCGGATGCTGCGGCCCGCCGGCGGCGGGGTCCACCTCGTCTCGACCGGCAGGGCGGAGCAGCTCGAGCTGCAGCGCCGGCTCTACGGCGCGGCGGACCAGGACGCGGTCCGCGCCCGCTGGCGCGAGGCGCTCGGCCGCGCCGCGGGGGCGCGCGCGGTGCTCCTCGGGATCCCGTCGGACTCCGGCGGCGGCGTGCAGCGCGGCGCGAACCTCGGGCCGGGCGCGATCCGCGCGCAGCTGCTGGAGGACGACTCCCGGTGGGCCGAGCGGGCCCGCGAGGCCGGGCTCGTCGATCTCGGCGACGTGTTCGTCGTCCCGCAGCTCCTCGAGGACGCCATGCTCTCGGAGGCGCAGCGCGAGGCGAGCGCCCGCGCGCTCTACCCCGACCTCGCCGACGCCGAGCGCCGGACCTGGCCGGTCTCGCCCCTGTCGATCGCCGAGCGCGCCCTCGGGCTCGTCCTCGCCGCCAACCCGCGCGCGCGGGTCTTCGCCCTCGGGGGCGATCACTCCACCGCCTGGCCCGTCGTCAAGGCGCTCGCCGCGGCCCGCCCCGGCCTCGGCATCGTCCAGATCGACGCGCACACCGACCTCCTCGCCGAGCGGCTCGGCGTCCGCTACTGCTTCGCGACCTGGTCGTTCCACGCGAACGAGCTCCTCGGCCGCCGCGGCCGGCTCGTCCAGGTCGGCACGCGGGCGTCCGGGCGCGATCGGAAGCACTGGGAGTCGACGCTCGGGGTCCGGCAGTTCTGGGCCGCGGAGGTGCGCCGCGATCCCGCGGCGGCGCTCGACGCGATCCTAGCCCACGTCAGGGCGTCCGGCGTGCGGGAGGTCTACTTCTCGAACGACATCGACGGCACCGACGCGGCCTTCGCGGACGCGACGGGCACGCCCGAGCCGGACGGGCTCGCGCCGGACTTCGTGTCCGCGCTCGTCGCGCGGCTCGGGCGGGAGGTCGGGCTCGCGGGCGGCGACGTGATGGAGGTCGCTCCAAACGTCGCCCGCAGCGCCGGGGGCGGGCCGCGCACCGTCGCGCTCGCGGCGCGGTACCTGCGCGAGACGATCGACGCGGGGCTCGGGAGCTAGGGGCGCGCCGCCCGGCGGGGTCCGGCGCGCGGCCGGGAAAAGGCGCGGCCGCGCAAAAGAAGAGCCCCGGATCCGTCGGATCCGGGGCCTCGGGTGTTCGGACGGGATCGAGCGGGTCGCTCGTCGGGTCGTTACGCCTTCGCCTTCTCGGCGGCCTTCTTGGGCGTCGCGGGCGTGAGCCCGATGATGGCGCCGATGGCCGCGCCCGCGGCCGCGCCGCCGACGGCGAAGAGCGAGCCGATGGCGGTGACGCCGAGGACCATGCCGAAGACGATGAGCGCCCGGGCAGCGAAGGAGGCGGTGACCGGCGTGCCGAAGATGCCCCCGGCGAGCATCACGCCCGCGTAGCCGCCGTAGAGGAGCGCGGGCAGGAGCGCGACCGCGAGGAAGAGGGCGAGACCGACGCCGGCGCCAACGAGAGCAGGAACCTTCGAGTTCTTCGTCATGACCGTTTCTCCTTTTCGTCCCGGGGCCGTCCGTCCGGCCACCCACCCTCGCCAATGTGCATCTCGCCTGCCAGCTCGTTCGCGTCTCGTTCCGCGGGCTTCCACGCGGCCGTGTCGGGGATTCCCGACGCGCCCGCCATGCCGCCCGACAGCGCGGTGCCGCCCGGGTGGTGCTACCCTCACCCCGTGAACGCCTTCAAGCCGCACCTTGTCGCAGTCGCCGATTATCCGTACGCGAAGGTCGACGCGCGCGTGAAGCTCGACCAGAACGAGAGCCCCGAGGACTTCCCGCCGGAGCTCAAGGCCCGCGCCCTGGCGCGCCTCGAGGCGCTGCCCTGGAACCGTTACCCGGAGCTGCACGCCGAGGACGTCCGCGCGGCGCTGTCGCGCCACGAGGAGTGGCCCGAGGAGGGGATCGTCGTCGCCCCGGGCTCGAACCTGCTCGTCCTCGCCCTCGCGCAGGGTGCGCGCTCCGTGCTCGATACCGCCCCGGCCTTCCCTTACTACAAGGGGGGCGCGACGGCGGCCGGCACCCCGTACCGCTCCATCCCCCTCGGCGAAGGCTTCGCGCTCCCCGTGGACGCGCTCCTCGCCGCCATGGAGGGCCCTCCCGGCGTCCTGTTCCTGCCGAACCCGCACGCGCCCACCGGGCGGCTGTTCGAGACGGCGGAGGTGGAGCGGCTCGCGGCGCGGGCGCGCGAGCGCGACTGGCTCCTCGTCGTGGACGAGGCGTACCACGCCTTCGCGGGCACCGACTCGCGCCCGCTCGCGCGCGCGAACGCGAACGTCGCGATCCTGCGCACCTTCTCGAAGGCGTGGTGCCTCGGCGGCATCCGCGCGGGCTACCTGCTCGCCGCGCCGCGCGTCGCCTCGATCGTGCGGGCGCTCGTGCCG
Source organism: Anaeromyxobacter sp. SG17 (assembly GCF_022690695.1). Taxonomy (NCBI): domain Bacteria; kingdom Pseudomonadati; phylum Myxococcota; class Myxococcia; order Myxococcales; family Anaeromyxobacteraceae; genus Anaeromyxobacter; species Anaeromyxobacter sp. SG17. The sequence continues at coordinate 43,755 of NZ_JALCYX010000032.1, read as the reverse complement.
CCGTTCTGCATCCCCGCGCACACCGGCGCGATCCTGCTGACCGCGCTCGAGGCGCCGGGCGCCTTCGCGCCGATCCATGCCCGGATCCGCGCGGAGCGCGCGAGGCTCCTCGCCGGCCTCGCCGCGCACCCGACCTGGAAGCCCTACCCGAGCGCCGCGAACTACGTGCTCGTGCGCACGCCGGACGCGAAGGCGGCGTTCGACGCGCTCGTCGCGAAGGGGATCCTCGTGCGCCGGCAGGATCACTACGCCGGGCTCGAGGGGTGCATCCGCATCTCGGTGGGGACGCCCGAGGAGAACGACGCGCTGCTCGCGGCGGCGGCCAAGCTCTAGGTGACGCGTACGGCGCGCGAACCGGCCTCGCGGGCACGCGAGGCGGGTTCGCGCCCGCCGGGCCGTCACTCCGCTCGCAGGATGACCTTCAGCGCCCGCTCCTTCGCGGCGTTGGCGAACGTGTCGTAGGCCTTCACGACGTCGTGGAGCGCGAACTCGTGGGTGATGAGCTTGCGCGGCGCGAGCCGCCCCGCGACGACGTTCTTGAGGAGCATCGGGGTCGTGTTCGTGTCCACGAGCCCCGTCGTGATCGTGACGTTGCGGATCCAGAGCTTCTCGAGCTTCAGGGAGACGCTCTTGCCGTGCACGCCGACGTTCGCGACGTGCCCGCCCGCCGCGACGATCTCCTGGCAGACGTCGAAGGTGGCCGGGATCCCCACCGCCTCGATGGCCACGTCCACGCCCTTGCCGCCGGTGAGCGCCATGACCTTCTCGACCGCCTTCCCGTCTCCGCTGTTGACGGTCTGGGTCGCGCCGAGGCTCTTCGCGACCTGGAGGCGGTTGTCGTCGAGGTCCACCATGATGAGCTCGGCCGGAGAGTAGAACTGCGCGGTCAGGAGCGCGGCGAGGCCCACCGGCCCGCCGCCGACGATGGCCACCGTGTCGCCCGGCTTCACGGCGCCGTTGCGGACGCCGACCTCGAAGCCGGTGGGGAGGATGTCGCTCAGCATGACGAGCGCGCCCTCGTCCACGCCCGGGGGCACCGCGTAGAGGCTCGTGTCGGCGTACGGGATCCGGACGTACTCGGCCTGCGTCCCGTCGATGAGGTGACCCAGGATCCAGCCCCCGTTCGCGCAGTGCGAGTACATCCCCTTCTTGCACGCCTCGCACTTGCCGTCGGCGGTGATGCAGGAGATGAGGACCCGGTCGCCCTTCTTGAAGGTCGTGACGCCCGCGCCCGCCTCCTCGACGACGCCGACCCCCTCGTGCCCGAGGATCCGGCCGTCGGTGACCGCCGGGACGTCGCCCTTCAGGATGTGGAGGTCGGTGCCGCAGATCGTGGTCTTCACCACCTTCACGATCGCGTCGGTCGGTTCCTTGATCGTCGGCTTCGGCTTCTCCTCCCACGCCTTCTTCCCGGGGCCGTGATAGACGAGCGCCTTCATCGCAACCTCCTCCTTTCGTGGAGCGCCTGGAGCGCGGAGCGAACGCGCCGCACCTCCCGCAGCCTCCCAGACCACGGCCGAAATGGCAGGACCACGACGGAGCCCCGCCGCTTTTCCGGAGCCCCGGGGTCCCTCCGAAGTGGAGCGGCCGAGCCCGCGCACCGAGGCCGGCGCGGCGGGCGCGATCTCCGCCCGCGCCCGGCCGCCGGCCTCGAGCGCTCGTCCGCGTCCCGCCGCGGGCTCCCGCGCTGGGCGCGCGCAGGTGTTCACCGCGCTGTCAGTGAATCCTGGGCAGGAGCGGCAGGCCCGCGACGATCCGCGCCTCCTCCGCCGCGAGCTCGGCGAGGCGTGCGTCCACGTCCCCCGCCCCGTGCCGCCGGGCGAGCTCGACGAAGAGCCGCTCGTGCCCCGCCTCGGACTGCGCGAGCCGGGCGTACAGCTCGCGCAGCCGCGGCTCCTCGAGCGCGCCGGCGAGGAGCGCGAGGCGCTCGCAGCTCCGCGCCTCGATGAGCGCCGCCGCGAGCAGGCGGTCCACGAGCCGACCTTCGCCGCCGCGCACGCGCCGCAGGAGCGCCTGCGCGTAGGGATCGCCCCCGTCGGGCGTGAGCGCGACGCCGAGGCGGCCCATCTCGGCGAGCACCGCGAGGAAGTGCTGCAGCTCCTCCTGCGCGAGCCGCGCCACCGCCCGCACGAGCTCCGGGCGGTCGGGGTGCTCGGCGACGAGCTTCACCGCGCTCGCGGCCGCCTTCTTCTCGCAGTGCGCGTGGTCGGCGAGGATCGACGGCAGGTCGGCGAGCGCGACCTCGAGCCAGCGGGGATCGGTGCGAGAGCGGAGGAGCGACACGGCCGGGGTTGTAGCTGCCGTGCCCCTCCCCCGCTCGTCCGCCCCCCCGGGATGGGCTCGGACGGGGATGCGCGCGTGCGCACTTTCGAGTGAAGGCTGGAACTCGAGCGGGGGGGAGAGCGCATGCGCGTTCGGACGGTGGTGGCGGTGGCGTTGCTCGCAGGCGCTGGGGTCGCGCGGGCCGGCGTGTCGCTGGGCGTCGAGGCGACCATCGGCGCGGAGAAGCTCGGGGTGGAGCGCGCGCCGCTCTCCAACGAGGCGCTCCTGCCCATGGGACAGCTGGGCGGCACGGTGCTCCTGCGCGTCGGCACGCTCGCGCTGGGCGCCGCGGCCGGCGGCTACTTCCACCGCTCGCAGCTCGAGCGGTACGACGCGAGCGGCCTCGCGGGGCTCTCCTTCGACGTCCTGCCCCTCCTGCGGATCGAGCTCCTCGGCGAGGTCGGTGCCGCGAACCTTCGCACGCGCTCGGACCTCGGCGAGGCCGTCGCGGGCAACTGGTCCACGTTCTACGGCGTGCGCCCGGGCGTCTCGCTGAAGCTCCCGGTGTTCCCGCTCCGGCTCGGCGTGTGGGGGCTCGCGCGCTGGGGGCTGCCCGGCATGGACTCTCACGAGCCGGCCCTCGGGATGCTGGGGCGCGTCGGGGTGGATTTCTAGAGCGACCGGCGGCGGGCGCCCCCGGGGCACCACCGCGCGGCCGGCGAGGCCGCCCGCGCCCGGCGCACGGGCTCCGCGATCACCTCAGCCGAGCGCCGCCACCCGCGCCGCGCCGAGCGTCACCGGCCGGCGCGGGATCCGCCCGAGCGTGAAGCCTCCGACGAGCTCCGCGGGACGGCAGCGCGCGCCCGGCAAGGCGAGCCCGGACAGCTCGGCGAGGAGCCCCACCACCGCCCCGGGCGCCACGCCGCGCTCGCGCAGCTCGGCGAGCGAGAGCGCGCCGTGCCGCTTCGCGAGCCGCTCTCCGTCCTCGCCCACGACGAGCGGGACGTGGGCGAACCGCGGCGCCGCGAGGCCGAGCGCGCGGTAGAGCTGGAGCTGGCGCGCGGTCGAGGGGAGGAGGTCGTCGCCGCGCACGACGTCCGTCACCTCCATCGCCGCGTCGTCGACGACGACCGCGAGCTGGTAGGCCGGGAGGCCGTCCGCGCGCGCCACGACGAAGTCCCCCACCGAGCCCTCCACGTCGAAGGCCTGCGGCCCGTGCACCCCGTCCTCGAACGCGACGAGGCCCGGCTCGCTGCGGAGCCGCCACGCCGGCGCGCGGGTGCGCGCGCGGAGGGCGCGCTCGGCCCTGGAGAGTCCGCGGCAGGTGCCCGGGTAGCGCGGGCCCTCGTCGGACGGCCCGTGGGGCGCCTGCGCCGCGGCGGCGACCTCGGCGCGCGAGCAGAAGCAGGGGTAGACGCGGTCGTCCGCGCGCAGCCGCTCGAGCGCGGCGGCGTAGCGCGGGAGCCGCTCGGACTGGCGGTAAGGTCCGGAGGGCCCCCCCACGTCGGGCCCCTCGTCCCAGTCGAGCCCGAGCCAGGCGAGCTCGTCGAGGATGCGCGCCTCCAGGCCGGGGCGGACGCGCGGGCCGTCGAGGTCCTCGACGCGCAGGGCGTAGAGGCCGCCGGGCGCCCGCGCGGCGAGCCAGGAGAGGAGCGCCGTCCGGGCGTTGCCGAGGTGGAGCGGACCGGTGGGGGACGGTGCGAAGCGGCCGCGGATCAAGGCGTGCCTTGCGTGGCCGCGCGCGCGGCCTGGATGCGGGGATTCGGCCGCGCGCCGGTGGCGTATCGCCCCGCTTTTCAGGTGCCGGATGGGCGCGCCTCCTGATAATGCCTGCCCCCGATCGCCACAAGCCCAAACCTTTCGAGCGCGGCCGAAGGGCCCGCTCACGAGCCCGCTCCTCCATGCCCCGACAGGCCGGCGTCCTCCTCCCGCTCTTCTCCATGCGCTCCGCCCGTGACTGGGGCGTCGGGGAGATCCCGGACCTCGTCCCGTTCGCCCGCTGGTGCGCGGGCGCGGGCTTCTCCATCGTGCAGGTGCTGCCGGTGAACGAGGCCTCGCGCGGGCAGAGCAGCCCCTACGCCGCCCTCAGCGCGTTCGCGGTGGACCCGGTCTACCTGGCCCTCGGCGGGCTCGAGGACTTCGAGGCGGCGGGGGGCGAGGGCGCGCTCTCCGCCGAGGATCGCGAGCGGCTCGCGCGCGTGCGGGCGGCGCCGGCGGTGCGCTGGGAAGAGGTGCGCGCCCTCAAGCGGCGCGCGCTCGAGCTCGCCTTCGCGCGCTTCGAGCGGGACGAGTGGTCCCGCGGCACGGCGCGCGCCCGGGCGCTCGAGGCGTTCCGGCGCGAGGAGGCCGCGTGGCTCGAGGACTACGCGCTCTTCGTCGCCATCCACGACGACGCGCTCGGCGGCCGCGCCTGGATGGAGTGGCCCGAGCCGCTGCGCGACCGCGCCCCGGAGGCGCTCGCCGACGCGCGCGCCCGCCACTCCCGCGCGATCCTGTTCTACGCGTGGCTCCAGTGGCAGCTCGAGGAGCAGTGGCGCGCCGCCCGGCACGCCGCGAACGGCGCCGGCGTCGAGCTCGCCGGCGACCTGCCGTTCATGGTCGCGACCGACTCCGCCGACGTCTGGGCGCGGCGCGACGACTTCCGGCTCGACGCCCGCGTCGGCGTGCCGCCCGACGCGTTCAGCGCGACCGGGCAGGACTGGGGGCTGCCCGTCTACCGCTGGGACGTGATGGAGCGCGAGGGGTACCCCTGGCTCTCCGAGCGCGCCCGCCGCATGGCGGACCTCTACGGCCTCTACCGCGTCGATCACGTGGTCGGCCTCTACCGGACCTACTTCTTCCCGAACGACGGCAGCCCGCCGGCCTTCATCCCCGAGGGCGAGGCGGCGCAGATCCAGAACGGCGAGCGCGTGCTCGGGCTGTTCTCCTCCGGCGCGCGCGTCATCGCGGAGGACCTCGGGACGGTCCCGGACTTCGTGCGCGCCTCGCTGCAGCGGATCGCCGTGCCGGGCTACCGCGTGCTGCGCTGGGAGCGGGAGTGGAACGCGCCCGGCCAGCCGTTCCGCGACCCGCGCGCGTGGCCCGCCCTGTCCGTGGCCACCACCGGAACGCACGACACGGACGCGCTCGCGGACTGGTGGGACGGCATGCCCGGCGACGAGCGCGCCGCCTTCCTCGCCCTCCCCGAGCTCGCCCCGCTGCGGGCGCGCGGCCAGGTCCCCTTCGACGACGGCGTGCGCGACGCGCTGCTCGCCCTCGTCTACGGCGCCGGGTCGGACCTCCTCCTCCTGCCCTTCCAGGACGCGTTCGGGCTGCGCGAGCGGGTGAACGTGCCGGGGACCGTGAACGACGAGAACTGGACGTACCGGATGCCGCGCGACCTCGGCGCGCTCGCCGCCGACCTGTCCGCGCGCGACCGGCTGCGCGCGCTCTCCGAGCGGAGCGGGCGAATCGCGAGGACCTCGGGTGGCGGACGCGACTGAGACGGGGACCGAGCCGGCGGCGGAGATCGCGCGGGCGGCGCTCGCCGAGGAGCTCATCCTCGCGCTCGGGCAGGAGCTCTCGCACGGCACCGGCGTGACGCGCCGCCCCGCCTCGACCTACCGCCTTCAGCTCCACGGCGACTTCGACTTCGAGGACGCCGCGCGCGTCGTCCCCTACCTCCACGCGCTCGGCGTCACGGACCTCTACCTCTCGCCCATCCTCGAGGCCGCGCCCGGCTCGCGCCACGGCTACGACGTCGTGAACCACGGGCGGCTCAACCCGGAGCTGGGCGGCGAGGAGGCCTTCCTCGGGCTCGCCGCGGCGTGCGCCGAGCGGGGCATGGGGATCCTCGTCGACTTCGTCCCGAACCACATGGGCATCGGGGCGAGGAACCCGTGGTGGACGGACGTCCTCGAGAACGGCCCGTCGTCGGTCCACGCCCCCGCCTTCGACGTCGAGTGGCGCCCGCTCAAGACCGAGCTCGGCCACAAGGTGCTCGTCCCGCTGCTCGGCGATCAGTTCGGCAAGGTGCTCGAGGCCGGCGAGCTGAAGCTCGCGCGCGAGGGCGGCGCGCTCGAGGTCCGCTACTGGGACCACGTGTTCCCGGTGGCGCCGCGCTCCGTCCCGCAGCTCCTCCGCCACCGCCTGCCCGAGCTGCGCGCCGAGCTCGGCGAAGGCGACGTCCACTTCCAGGAGCTCGAGTCCATCTGCGTCTCGCTCGAGAAGCTGGCGCCGCGCACCGACACCTCGCCCCAGGCCGTGGCCGACCGCGCGCGCGAGAAGGAGGTGGCGAAGCGGCGGCTCGCGGCCCTCTGCGACGCGAGCCCGCGCGTGCGCGCCTTCGTCGACGAGAACATCCGCGTCTTCAACGGCAGGAAGGGCGACCGGAGCAGCTTCGATCTGCTCGAGCGGCTCCTCGAGGGTCAGGCCTACCGGCTCGCCTTCTGGCGGGTCGCCGGCGAGGAGATCAACTACCGCCGCTTCTTCGACGTGAACGCGCTCGCGGCGATCCGCATGGAGGAGCCGCGCGTCTTCCGGGAGGCGCACCGGCTCGTGCTGGGGCTGCTGCGCGACGGGCACATCACGGGCCTGCGCATCGACCACCCCGACGGCCTGTACGCGCCGCCCGCCTACTTCCGCCGGCTCCAGGCGTCCTACCTCGTCGAGCGGACGCGCGCGCTCGCGGCCCGGCGCGGCACGCCGCTCGACGCGGACACCGAGGCGCTCGTGCTCGAGCGCATCTTCGAGGCGCTCGAGGCGGGCCGGCTCCCCGCGAGGCCGCTCTACGTGGTGGTCGAGAAGATCCTGGTCGCGCCGGAGCGCATGCCGGAGGGCTGGGACGTGGACGGCACCACGGGCTACGAGTTCCTCGCCGCCGTGAACGGGCTCTTCGTGGAGCCGGAGGCGGAGCGCGCCTTCGACGGGATGTGGACGCGCCTCTCCGGCCGCCGCGAGCAGTTCGCCGACGTGGTGGTGGACAAGAAGCGGCTCGTGATGTCCTCCTCGATGGCCGGCGAGGTGAACACCCTCGCGCACCGCCTGAACCGCATCAGCGAGATGAACCGGCGCACGCGCGACTTCACCCTCAACGAGCTCACCCGCGCGCTCGTGGAGTTCGTCGCGCTGTTCCCGGTCTACCGCACCTACGTGACCCGCCGCGGCGAGGTGGACGATCGCGACCGGGCGCTCGTCGAGCGCACCATCGCGCGGGCGCGGCGGCGGAGCCCGGTGGTGGACCCGTCCATCTACGACTTCCTGCGCGACGTCGTGCTGCAGCGCTATCCGGAGGGGCTCACCGAGGACGAGCGGCACGAGTGGCTCGAGTTCACGCTGAAGCTGCAGCAGGTCACCGGGCCGGTGACGGCGAAGGCCGTCGAGGACACCGCCTTCTACAGCTACGTCCGGCTCGCGTCCCTGAACGAGGTCGGGGGCGAGCCGCGCCACTTCGGCTCGACGCCGGAGGAGGTCCACGCGCTCCTCTCCGAGCGGCAGGCGCGCTTCCCCGGCTCGCTCTCGGCCACCTCGACGCACGACACGAAGCGCAGCGAGGACGTGCGCACCCGCATCGACGCGCTCTCGGAGATCCCGGCCGAGTTCCGGAGCGCGGTCCTGCGCTGGCACCGCATGAACCGGCCGCACGTGGGGGGCGAGAACGGCAGCGCCCCCGATCGCGCCGACGAGCTCCTCCTCTACCAGACGCTCGTCGGCGCGCTCCCGGACGGCGGCGTCGAGCCGGGCACCCGCCTCCACGCCGACTTCGTGGGCCGCATCCAGGGCTACATGGAGAAGGCCATCCGCGAGGCCAAGGTGCACACGAGCTGGACGAGCCCGAACGAGGACTACGAGTCCGGCGTCCGGACCTTCGTCGAGCGGTGCCTCTCCGCGACCCCCTTCCTCGCCGACCTCACCGCCTTCGCGGGGCGTACGGCGGCGGCGGGGCGGCTGTCCTCGCTCGCGCAGGTGGCGGTGAAGTGCGCCGCGCCGGGCGTGCCGGACGTGTACCAGGGCTGCGAGCTCTGGGACCTCTCGCTCGTCGATCCCGACAACCGGCGCCCCGTGGATTACGGGCTGCGCGCGCGCACGCTCGAGGCGCTCTACGCGGAGGTCGCGCGCGGCCCCCACGCGCGGCGCGCGCTCGCGCGGCAGGTGTCCGCGCCGGAGGCGCTCGCCGACGGCCGCGCCAAGCTCCTCCTCCTCCACGCGGCGCTGCACGCACGCCGGGAGCACCGCGAGCTCTTCCTCGCCGGCGACTACCGGCCGGCGCTCGCCGAGGGGCCGCACGCGCGGAGCGTGTTCGCGTTCGCGCGGGCGCACGCCGGGAACGGCGGCCGCGCCGCGCTCTGCGTGGTGCCGCGCCTCGTGCTCGGCCTCATCGAGGCGGGCGGCGGGCGGATCCGCTGGGAGGGGGCGATCCCCGTGCCGCACGGCCTGCCGCGCCGCTGGCGCGACGTCGTGACCGGCGCGGTGCGCGAGGGCGACGCGCTCCCCCTCGAGGCGCTCTTCTCCGACTTCCCGGTCGCGCTGCTCGTCTCGGAGTGAGCCGTGGCCGGCCGCGTCTACCTCGTCCGTCACGCGGACGCCGCCCCGCGGACGACCACCGACGCGGCCCGGCCCCTCACGCCCGCGGGCCGGACGCGCTTCGAGGCGCACGCGCGCGCGCTCGCGCCGTCGCTCGGGCTCGCGGCCGTGCTCACCTCGCCCCTCGAGCGCGCCCGCGAGACCGCCGCGCTGCTCGCCGCCGCGACCGCCGCGCCGGTCGACGAGGAGCCTGCGCTCGCCTCCGGCGCCTCGACCGGGCGCGCCCTCCTCGCCCTCGCCCGGCGGGTGTCCCCGGGGACCGCGCTCGTCGGCCACAACCCGGAGATCGCCGAGGCGGTCGCGCTCGCCGCAGGCCGCGAGCTGGCCGTGCCGCCCGGCGCGGTGGCGGCGCTGGAGCTCGCGCCCGACGGCGCGATCGCGCTCGCCTGGCTCCGGGCTCCGAGCGCCTGAGGGCGCCGCGGGGGCACCGCGCGATCGGCCAGGCAGCCGCCCGGCGGCGGTCCCCCTTGATCTCCCTCCCCCGCTGCGCGATGTTGCGCCCGCGAATTTACGGAGGAACCCCGTGCCGAGCGCGAGCAGAGATCTCGTCGAGAAGGCGGTCAACACGATCCGCATGCTGGCGGCGGACGCCGTGCAGCAGGCGAACAGCGGCCACCCCGGCATGCCCATGGGCGCGGCCGACATGGCCTTCGTCCTGTGGACGCGCCACCTGCGCTTCGACCCGAAGGAGCCCCGCTGGCTCGGCCGCGACCGGTTCGTGCTCTCCGCCGGGCACGGGTCGATGCTGCTCTACTCGCTCCTCCACCTCGCCGGCTTCGACTGCACCATCGAGGATCTCAAGAAGTTCCGGCAGATCCACTCCCGCACCCCCGGCCACCCGGAGTTCGGCTACCTGCCGGGCGTCGAGATCACGAGCGGCCCGCTCGGCCAGGGCTTCGCGAACGGCGTCGGCTTCGCGCTCGGCCAGGCGATGCTCTCGGCGAAGCTCGGCCCGGGGAATCCGCTCGAGGACCACTTCGTCTACGCGATCGTCTCCGACGGCGACCTCATGGAGGGCGTCGCCGCCGAGGCGGCGAGCTTCGCCGGCCACAACGCGCTCGGCCGCCTCGTCTACCTCTACGACGACAACGAGATCACCATCGACGGCCACACCTCCATCGCCTTCACCGGCGAGGACGTGACGAAGCGCTTCGAGGGCTACGGCTGGCACGTCCAGGAGGTCGAGGGCCGCGATCACGAGGCGATCGACCGCGCCATCGTGGCGGCCAAGGCGGAGACGGGGAAGCCGTCGCTCATCCGCGTCCGCACCACCATCGGCTTCGGCTCGCCGGCCAAGGCAGGCAAGTCGTCCGCGCACGGCGCGCCGCTCGGCGAGGCCGAGCTCGCCGCCACCAAGAAGAACCTCGGCTGGCCGGAGGAGCCGCGCTTCCTCGTGCCGGACGAGGTCCGCGCCTTCTGGCGCGAGGTGCAGGCCGAGAAGGCGCGCGAGGTCGAGGCCTGGCGCGCGAAGGAGCGCGGCTGGCGGCAGGCCCACGGCGAGAAGGCGGCGCTCCTCGACGTGCACGTCGAGCGCTGGGTGCCGGAGCGGATCCTCGAGCGCGTCCTCGACGGCGCCGCCGGCGCGGAGGCGACCCGCAAGCTCTCCGCCGCGACGATCCAGAAGATCGCGGCGCTCGTGCCGTGCCTCGTCGGCGGCTCCGCCGATCTCGCGGAGTCGAACCTCACCGACATCAAGGGCGGCGGCTCGTTCTCGCCCGCGAACCCGGCCGGCCGGAACGTCCACTACGGCATCCGCGAGCACGCCATGGGCGCCATCGCGAACGGCCTCGCCTACGACGGGCTCCACGTTCCGTTCACCGGCACGTTCCTGCAGTTCGCCGACTACATGCGCCCGCCGGTGCGCCTCGCCGCGCTCTCCGGCCTCCAGAACATCTTCGTCTGGACGCACGACTCGATCTTCCTCGGCGAGGACGGCCCGACCCATCAGCCCATCGAGCACCTCACCGCGCTGCGCGCGATCCCGAGCCTCCACGTCTGCCGGCCCTGCGACGGCGACGAGGTGGCGGTCGCGTGGGCGCACGCGCTCACCCGGCGCGACGGCCCGACCGCGCTCATCCTCTCGCGCCAGAAGATCGCGCCCGTGAAGCGCGACGCCGAGTTCGACGCAGAGGCGGCGCTCCGCGGCGCCTACGTCGTCGCGGGTCCGGAGGGCGCGCGCTTCGCGATCCTCGCGACCGGCGCGGAGGTGGCGCTCGCGCAGGCCGCCCTCGAGCTCCTCGCGCAGAAGGGGCTCCGCGGGCGGCTCGTCTCGGTGCCGTGCCTCGCGTGCTTCGAGGCGCAGCCGAAGGGCTGGCGGGACGAGGTGCTCCCGCCCGCGCTTCCGGCCGTGGCGCTCGAGGCGGCGCGCGGGATCGAGTGGTGGAAGCTCGTGGGCAAGGACGGGCTCGTCCTCGGGATCGACCGCTTCGGGGCGAGCGCCCCGGAGAAGGCGCTCGCCGAGGAGTTCGGCTTCACGCCCGCGAAGGTCGCGGCGCGCGTCGAGTCCTGGCTCGCGACCCGGTGACCCTCGGCGCGCGCCGTCCCTCGCGGCGCTGCGCCACGGCACCTTCAAAACGCATCGCGCGCCCGCCCCGCACCCCTCCACGGGGCGCGCGGCAAGCGCGCGGCGTCGATACGCGATCGAGTGACTGCGCCCGGCCGCTTCGGCGGTGGGGCGACGACCTGCGTGCTGCTAGCGAGCGACGACGGCGGAGGAGGCCGTCGCGGCAGGCTGCGGCTGCGCCGGGACGACGGGGCGCGGCTCGATCCGCTCACCCTTCGCGAGCATCTTGAGCGAGAGGGCGAGGAGGCTCGCGAGGAGCTCGCCGGAGCCGGGGACGTCGAGCTTGCGGTAGATGCGCTTGCGGCGCGCGCGGATGGTCTCCGGCGAGACGCCGGCCGCAGCCGCGGAGTCCTTGCAGGCGAAGCCCTGGGCGATCCGGAGGACCTCGGCGCGCTCCGCAGGCGTGAGCGTCGTGCCCTCCATGAACTTGGCGGCGAACGGCGTGAGGATCTCGATATCGATCTGAGCCATCGTTTCTTCCCCGGAAGGGCCCTGAATGTAGGGCCGTTTCGCCGACCAAATCGAGACTCAGCCGAGCAACTGCTGCCCCACCGCACCCCTGCTCGGTCGCCCGTCGTCGGCGATCGGGACGATAATAACGCCCCACACGGTTGCCACCCCCCGGGCACAACTTTTTTCTAACCCCCCGTTTCGACGGCTCAATTATGGCTCGTGGTCCCGGCAGGGGCTGAGGCGGATGCCCGTCTGCTCCCCCAGCTGTATCCCCGCTTCACGGGACCCGGTTTCTCGGTAGCGGAGCCCCGCTGCCGTCGCGGACGGTGCCGCCGTTCGCCGGCTCCCGCCCCGGCGGCCGGATCACCGCGAGCCCGTCCGCGCCCGCCTGGGTCGCCGCGACGAGGTCCGCCTGCTCCTCCTCGCGCTCGCGGATCCGCTCGGCCACGCGCGCCCGCACGAGCTCGGAGCCCGAGCCGTCGCCGCCGTCCTCGGCCCGCCGGTACCGAAGCACGAGGGCGAGCTGCTCCCAGAGGGCGTCGCGCAGCTCGCTCTCGCCCGAGCCCGCCCCCGCCCCGCCGAGGACGGCGAGCTCGACGCGCGTCGACAGCGGGTAGCTCGCGTCGAGCAGGGAGAACCGCACGCCGCCGCCCGTCGCCTCGACGCGCACCGCGCGCCCGCCGAAGGGCATCACGATGGGCCCTCTCGCGAGCGCCGCGCGCGCGGCGGCCGGATCGGCGCCGGGCTCGCGCCCGGCGAGCTCGCGCGGCGAGGGGCGCAGCTCCGTGAGGAGTCCGCGGAGCTGGTCGATGCCGATGACGACGTTCAGCCCCTGCGCCCCGCGGTAGCCCGCGTGGTAGATGCCGACGAGCTCGGGCTCGCCCGTGGCGCAGGAGACCGCGAGCACCGGGCTCCCCGAGCTGCCGAGGTTGAGGAGCGCGTCCACCGCGAAGTCCTCGTGGTCCCAACCCCGGTCGAGGTCGCGCTGGCCGACCGCGATGACGCGCCCCGCGTTGGCGGCGGGGAACGCGCCGAGCGGGAAGCCGCGCACGAGGACGGCGTCGCCGACGCGGAGCTCCTCCGCGCTGCCGGTGCGGTACGGCATCGTCCGGAGCTTCGCCGGGGCCGAGAGCACCGCCACGTCGAGCGCCGGGTCGGACACCACCGGGGTGAGCGCGAGCTGGGCCGGCGCGTCCGGCTCCGCCTCGTTCGCGACGATCCGGATCTCCTCGCGCACGCGCCGCGAGCCGGGCGGCACGCCCTCGAGCTCGACCCCGTCGCCGGTCACCTCGGGGAAGTCCACCACGTGGTGGTTCGTGGCGAGGAGCGCCTCCTCCCCGCGCAGCCGGTAGGCGAAGCCGGTGCCGTGGCGGACCTTCGTGTAGTACTGCCGGCGGAGCTTCCCCCCGCGGCCGTACGAGAGCTGCTCGTACACCGCGGTCGCGCGCAGGCAGTACACGTAGTCCGCCGCGGGCCGCGCCTCGCGAGCGCGCGCGCCGGGCTTCATCGCCGAGAGGGTGTCCGCGTACCGCCCGGCGCACTCCACCCGCGGCGCGCCGCGATCGGCGGCCGGTGCGGGGGCCGCGGCGGCGACGCCGAGGGCCAGGGGCAGGAGCGCACGGGCGGCGCGGACGTGCATCGAGGGGAAGCTAGGTGCCCGCCGAGCGTGTGGCGCCTGCGACGAAGGGTCCTCCCGGCCGGTCCCTCGGCGCACGATCCCGGGCCCGCGGCGGGCGTCCTCGCTCCTTGCGCCTGCGGCGCACTGCGAGGCGCCGCTGGGCTGCGGCTCCCGTCGGAGGCGCGCCTCGGTGCGCGTCGCTGCGGGTGCCCGCCTCGGCTCCGGGCTCCTGCGCCTCGATGGCGCGGGGGCGGCGGCTCGCCGCCTTCACCCATCACCTGGCGCCGGGCGTCCCCTTCGTGAACCCCTCCGGCCAGCGCGCGAGCCGCGCCGTCTGCCGCGCCGTCTCCGCGGCGAGCGCGTCCCAGTCGAACGAGAGCGTCACGAGGTTCCCTGCCGGCTCGACTCCGACCGGGACCGGCACCTCGGGGCGCAGCGGCAGGAGCCCGGGGATGCGGGCGACCAGGATCCGCTCCGCCTCGGGGCCGGCGAGCCAGCCCGCGAGGGCGCGCGCGCCGTGGGAGGCGCCGCGGAGGAGCGCGACCGCCGTGGGGAGCGCGACGGCGCCGGCGCCGACCTGATCCGGGTAGACGACCTCGAGCGGCGCCGCGCTGGCGGCGGCGGCCGCGCCCTCGAGCGAGCTGGCGAGCCCGAACGCCGCCCCGCCCGAGGCGACGCGCGCGCGGACCTCGCCGTCCGAGGCGGCGAGCTGCGGCGCGTTCTCGGCGACGAGCGCGAGGAACCGGCCGGCGCTCTTCTCGCCGTACGCGAGGGTGAGCGCGGCGACGGTCACCGGACCGGCGCCCTGTCCGAGCGGGACGAGCGCGAGCTTGCCGCGGGCGCGGCGGTCGGCGAGGTCGCGCAGGTTCGAGGGCGCGAACGGGAGCCGGGCGCGGGGCGACACGAGCAGCACGCGCGCGCGGGCGCCGAGCGGCGCGAAGCGGCGCCGCGCGTCCCGCCAGCGCGCCGGGACGTCCTCGGCGGCCGGGGCGCTGCCGGGGTCGAGCCGCTCGCGGAGCGCGAGCGCCTGGGCCGGATCGCCGGCCCAGACGAGCTCCGCCTCGTCGGCGCGGGCGACGCGGACGACGCGCGCGACCCCGCGGTGCGCGGCGACGTCGACGAGGACGTCCGCGGGCAGCTCCGCCGCGACGAAGACCTTCACCTCGGGGAGCGTCCGCGCCGGGCGCGAGCAGGCGAGCGCGAGCGCGAGCGCGAGCGGGAGCACGGCGAGGACGCGGCGGCGCGCGATGGCGGTCATTGCGGCCTCGGGCGAGGCGCCTCGCGGAAGTGCGGGCGCGGCGCGCGCCCGGCAATGTAACATCCTCGCGTGGCCCCCCAAGGACGCATCGCCCTCGCGCAGGTGAACACCACGGTCGGGGACTTCGCCGGCAACGCCGCGAAGATCCGCGCCGTCACGGAGCGCGCGCGCGCCGACGGCGCGGCGCTCGTGGTCTTCCCCGAGCTCGCCCTCTGCGGCTACCCGCCGCGCGACTTCCTCGATCTCCCCGAGTTCCTCGAGCGCGCGGCGCGCACGCTCGCCGAGCTCGCCGCGCCGGCCGAGTGGTCCCGCGGCATCGCGGTCGTCGTCGGCTTCCCGGAGGGCGTCCCCGGCGCGCCGCCGCCGGGCGTCTACAACTCCGCGGCGCTCATCTCGGAGGGCCGCGTCGTCGCGGTCGGGCGCAAGTCGCTCCTGCCCACCTACGACGTGTTCGACGAGACGCGCTACTTCCTGCCGTCCGAGGCGTCCACGGCGGCCGACGCGGGGGGCGTGGGGCTCCGCCTCGGCCTGTCCGTCTGCGAGGACGTCTGGAACGACAAGCGCTTCTGGGTGCACCCGCGCTACGCGCGCGACCCCATCGCGGAGCTCGTGAAGGCGGGCGGCGCGGGGCTCGTCGTGAACATCTCCGCCTCGCCCTACGCCATGGGCAAGCCCGCCCTGCGCGAGCGGATGCTCGCGGCGAGCGCGGCCGGCCACCACGCACCCATCGCCTACGTGAACCAGGTGGGCGGCAACGACGCGCTCATCTTCGACGGAGGGTCGATGCTCGTGGGCCGGGACGGCGCGATCCTCGCGCGCGCCCCGCTCTTCGAGGAGGTGCTCCTCGTCGCCGACCTCGCGACGGGCGCCTCTGCGACCATCCGGCTCGACGGCGAGAAGGTCGCCG
Source organism: Anaeromyxobacter sp. SG17 (assembly GCF_022690695.1). Classification (NCBI taxonomy): domain Bacteria; kingdom Pseudomonadati; phylum Myxococcota; class Myxococcia; order Myxococcales; family Anaeromyxobacteraceae; genus Anaeromyxobacter; species Anaeromyxobacter sp. SG17. The sequence continues at coordinate 28,133 of NZ_JALCYX010000032.1, read as the reverse complement.
TCGCCGCGGGCGCCGCCGATCCCGAGGCGGACGAGGTCCACTGCGCGCTCGTGCTCGGCGTCCGCGACTACGTGCGCAAGTGCGGCTTCAGGAGCGCGGTCGTCGGGCTCTCCGGCGGGATCGACTCCGCGCTCACCGCCTGCCTCGCCGCCGACGCGCTCGGGCCGGAGAACGTCCTCGGCGTGGCGATGCCGTCCCGCTACAGCTCGAGCCACTCGCGGGAGGACGCCGCCGCGCTCGCGGAGAACCTGGGTCTCCCTTTCAAGGAGATCTCGATCGAGCCGATGCACGCCGCGTTCATGGCGCAGCTCGAGCGCGCCGAGGGGAAGCCCCTCGGCGACCTCGCCGAGCAGAACGTCCAGGCCCGCATCCGCGGGCAGATCCTGATGGCGATCTCGAACGACACGGGCGGGCTCGTGCTCTCGACCGGCAACAAGAGCGAGCTCGCGGTCGGCTACTGCACGCTCTACGGCGACATGGCCGGCGGCCTCGCCGTCATCGGCGACGTGCCGAAGACGCTCGTCTACCGCGTGTCACGCGCCGCGAACGCGCGCGCGGGCCGCACGCTCATCCCCGAGCGCACCTTCACGAAGCCGCCCTCCGCGGAGCTGAAGCCCGGCCAGGTGGACCAGGACTCGCTGCCGCCCTACGAGATCCTCGACGACATCCTCGAGGCCTACGTCGAGGAGCGGCTCCCGCTCGACGCCATCGTCGCGCGCGGCCACGCGGAGCCGGTCGTGCGGCGCGTGCTGCGCATGGTCGTCGCGAGCGAGTACAAGCGCCGCCAGGCGGCGCCGGTGCTCAAGGTGAGCGAGAAGGCGTTCGGCGAGGGGCGGCGGTTCCCGATCGCGCACGGGTACCGGTACTGAGGAGAGGCGCCGCGGCCGCACCCCGGACGGTCGCCGACTCTTCTCCGGCGGTGCGGCTCGCCTTCACGCGCCGCCGCCATTAAGCCCACCCCATGATCGTCGTCGCCGTCCGGGATCTGCTCTTCCGCTCCAAGATCACCTCCGCCGCCGAGCGGCTCGCGGTGCCCATCGTGCTCGTGCCGCGCGACCGGCCGCTCGCGGACGTCGTCCGCGAAGCGCCGGGCGCGAGCGTGCTCGCGGATCTCAACCAGCCCGGCATCGTGAGTGAGCTCGCGGCGCTGAAGCGCGACACCGGCGCGCGCGTGGTCGGGTTTCTCGGCCACCTGCAGGCGGACCTCATCGAGGCAGCCGAGGAGGCCGGGGTCGACGAGGTGCTCACCCGCGGCCAGCTCACCGGCCGGCTCGACGAGGTGCTGCGGCGTGGGTGACGAACGTCCGGCCGCGCGAGGCCGCCGTGCACCTATGGCGAACGCGTGCGACCTTGCGCAGCACCTCTGCGTGACGAGCCGGCCAGCGAGCCTCCGTTAAGCTCCGCCCGGGCGCTGCGGCGCCCGACTCCTCGGAGGGAACACACCTTGAACGACCTGCTCCGGTTCCTCCACATCCTCTCCGCCTCGGCCTGGCTCGGCGCGACGCTCTGGGTCGCCGGCGACGTGCGGCGCACGCTGGCGCTCGGGCGGCCCTACCCGGCGGGCCTCGCGGCGCGCGTCGCACCCGCGATCACGCTGGACGTCGTCATGGGCGTCGCGACCGTGCTCACCGGGCTCCTCGTGCTCGCCTTCCAGGGCGTCCACCCGCGCACCGGCATCATGATCGGCTTCACGCTCACGCTGATCCGGATCGTCGTGGTGCTCGTCGGGCTCAGGCCGGCGTGGCGCGCGATCGCCGCCCGGCTCGGGGGCGGCCAGGACGTCCCGCCCGCGGATCCTGCCGTGAAGCGGATGGCGATGTGGTCCGGGATGGCCCACACGCTCTGGCTCATCGCGCTCGCGACGATGGTGTTCCCCATCTGATCGGTGACGCGACCGCTCGCCCTGCGACAGGCTCGGGGGAGCGGCCTTCACCTGGGGAACCGTCGACGCCGGTCTGCTCCCGGTGCGCCCGTCGAGCCACGGGAGGTCACGGACCGTCGCGCCCGCGGCGCGGACAGGACCTCAGAACAACCCGAGCGCCGCCGCGAGGAACAGCCAGAGCGGCGTGCCGCCGAGCAGGAGCAGCACCCACGCGGCCTGGAGCGCGCGGCGCCGGCGGTGGTTGGTGCCGGGGCGGGACGCGAGCGCGCGCAGCGCGCCTGCGCCGAAGCCGAGCAGGAACAGGGGACCGAAGACGACGAGGAGCGACGGGAGCGAGCGGGGGAGGCTCACACCTGCATCACTTCCTTCTCCTTCGCGGCGGTGATCTCGTCGACCTTCTTCACGCCCTCGTCGGTCTCCTTCTGCATCTTCTCGAGGGCCTTCTTCGCGTCGTCCGCCGAGATGTCGCCGTCCTTCTCCGCGACCTCGATGAGCTCCTTCGCGTCGCGGCGCTGGTTGCGGATGGCGACCTTGTGGTCCTCGCCCTTGTGCTTCACCTGCTTCACGATCTCCTTGCGGCGCTCCTCGGTGAGCGGCGGGATCGGGACGCGGACGAGGTCCTTGTCGGACTGGGGGTTCACGCCGAGGTTGGCGTCACGGATCGCCTTCTCGATCGGCGGGATCATGTTCTTCTCCCACGGCTTCACCATGATGAGCCGCGCCTCGGGGACGGAGAGCGTGGCCACCTGGTTGAGCGGCGTGGGCGTGCCGTAGTAGTCGACCTTGACGCCGTCGAGGAGGTGCAGGCTCGCGCGCCCGGTCCGCACCGCGGAGAGCTCGCGCCGCAGGTCGTCCAGCGTCTTCGCGATGCCGCCGTGCAGGTCGTTCAGGATGTCGTCCGCGACGCTCATGGCCCCTCTCCTCGCGTCCTACTTCTCGTCGAGCCGTCCGACGGTGGTCCCGATCGCCTCGCCGAGCACGACCTTGCGCACGTTCCCGCGCAGCGTCGAGTCGAACACGATGATCGGCAGGTCGTTGTCCATGCAGAGGCTGATCGCCGTCGAGTCCATCACCTTCAGGTTCTTCTTCAGGACGTCGATGTAGCTGAGCTGCTTGAACTTGGTGGCGGTCGGGTTCTTCTTCGGGTCGTCGGTGTAGACGCCGTCGACCTTGGTCGCCTTGAGCAGCACGTCCGCGTGGATCTCCATGGCGCGGAGCGAGGCGGCGGTGTCCGTCGTGAAGTAGGGGTTGCCGGTGCCGGCCGCGAAGATGACGACGCGGCCCTTCTCGAGGTGGCGGATCGCGCGGCGGCGGATGTAGGGCTCGGCGACCTGGTGCATCTCGATCGCCGACTGCACGCGGGTGTTCACGCCGATCTTCTCGAGCGCGTCCTGGAGGGCCATCGCGTTGATGACCGTCGCGAGCATGCCCATGTAGTCGGCGGAGGAGCGGTCCATGCCCTCCGTCGCGCCGGACACGCCGCGGAAGATGTTGCCGCCGCCGATGGTGAGCGCGACCTCGACGCCGAGCTCGACGCAGTCCTTCACGTCCTGTGCGATGGCGGAGAGGGTCTTCGGCGAGATGCCGTACTTGCCGTCGCCCATGAGCGCCTCGCCCGAAAGCTTGAGGAGGATGCGCTTGTAGCTGGGCTTGGGCGTCGCGGCTCGGTCGCTCGGCATGGTCGGCGCGTTCTACAGAAGGCCGCCGAGTCGGTCAAGGCGGCGCGGTTCGTGCGGAATTCTACCCGACGCGCGGGCGGCGCGCCGGGATCATGATCCGGCCGGGGCCGGGGCCCCCGCGCCGCGACGCCGACGGCGCTTCCCGCCGCGGTGCCGACGGCGGCGGCGCGAGCCCTCGGCGGCCTCGGGAGTGCCCTCGGCGCCCGTACGGGGGCTCTCGCCCCCGGCCGTAACCTCGACCGACGGGGTCTCCGTCGCGCCACCCGGTCCGGCCTCGGCGACAACCTCCCGTGTGCTCCCCTCGACGTGAGCGGGAGCGGCCGCAGGACCGCGGCGGCGCTCCGGCCCGCGCTCCGGCCGCGGGCGGCGCTCCTCGTGCTCCTCGCGAGGCGGCGGGCCGCCCGCGGAGGCGCGCCAGCGCTCGAGCAGCTCCTGCCCCTCGCCGGTCGCGGCGACGGAGATCTCGAGGAGCTGCACGGCGTCCTGGAAGTAGCTCTGGCCCGCGAGCCCGCGCCCGCGGCGGCGCCGCTTCTTCGACGGCTCGCGGAACGTCCGCAGGGCGTGGAGCGCGAGGCGGGTGCGCTCGGCGATCTTGCGCGGCAGGCGGGAGGTCTGGACGAGCGATGCGAGCAGCGCGTCCGCCGTGTCGTGGCCGCGCTCCGGGCCGGCGTGGTCGCCCGTCGCGTCCGAGTCGGGCGCCGCGATCGCGGGGCCGCCGAGGTGCATCACGATCGCGCCGAGCAGGACCGCGTCGGAGACCTCCTCGCCCGAGCGGACGAGCCGGTCGAGCGCGGAGAGGTGCGCGAAGAAGGCGCGTCGCCCGCGCTCTTCCCAGCCCTCGAGGGCCGCGGCGAGCGACGGCAGGATGACCGGCAAGGCGCCGCTCGCGCGGAGCAGCTCGAACGCGCGCGCCGACCCGCCGCAGCGGAGGATCTTGAAGATCTCCTCGAGCACGCGGGCGGGCGCGCAGCGCGCGAGCTCGCCCGCGTGGCGGCGCATGGCCTCGAAGGTGTCGGGCGAGATGGTGAAGCCGAGGCGCGCCGCGAAGCGGACGGCGCGGAGCAGCCGCACCGGGTCCTCGCGCATGCGGATCTCGGGGTCGCCGATGGTCGCGATCCGGTGCGCCTCGAGGTCCTCGCGCCCGCCGACGTAGTCGATCACCTCGCCGGTCGAGACGTCGTAGAAGAGGCCGTTCACCGTGAAGTCGCGGCGGACGGAGTCCTCCTCGGCGGTGCCGAAGACGTTGTCGCGGGTGATGAGCAGGTCGCTGTCGTCGGGGACGTCCTCGCCCACGTCCACCGGGTTCTTCCGGAAGGTCGCGACCTCGATCACCTTCCCGCCGCGGAAGTAGACGTGCGCGAGCCGGAAGCGCCGGCCGATGAGGCGGCAGTTGCGGAAGATGGCGCGGACCTCGCCCGGGTGGGCGTCGGTCGCGACGTCGAAGTCCTTGGGCTTGGCGCCGAGGAGCAGATCCCGCACGCAGCCACCGACGAAGTACGCGCGGTGGCGCATGTGCCTGAGCCGCGCGATGACCTTCACCGCGTCGGAGTCGAGCCGATCGAGCGGGATCTCGGGCGGGTGCTCCGGCGGCGGCTCCTCGGGAGGATCGAGCGCGAGGCCGGGTGGCGGGCGGTGCGGGCGGCTCTCTTCGACTTCTTCTTCGGGCGTTGCGGGAAACGGATCGGTCGGAGATCGGTCGTGCATGCAGTCGCCGGATCGGGGGGCGGTCCCGCGCCGAGGTGAACTCCCCGGCTCGCGGGAACGCGCCTGCACCGTCGGGCTCGTCCTTGGGGGCGTTGTAGCGAGCGGCGCGGCTTTGGTCAAACCCGTCGTGCGATCGCGGGGGTGCGCGGCTCACGCGCGTCCAGGGCCGCGGTCGCGTCCGGGTCCCCCTGCTCCGGAACCATTTCGGCGACGCCGCACGGTGTTTCTTCGCCAGGAGGCAGGTCCTCGTCGCTCACGGGCGGCGCGAACAGCTCGCCCTGCAGCGGCTCGAGGCCGAGCGCCTCACGCACGGGCTGGAAGGAGCGCCGGTGGACCGGGCAGGCGCCGAGCCGCCTGAGTGCCTCGAAGTGCTCGGCGGTCGGGTAGCCCTTGTGGCGGCAGAACCCGTAGCCCGGGTGGACGGCGTCGAGCTCGGTCATGAGCGCGTCGCGCGCGGTCTTCGCGAGGATGCTCGCCGCGGCGATGGTGAGCGAGAGCGCGTCGCCGTGGATGATGGGCGTCTGCGGGAGCGGGAGCTCGGGGAGCTTGCGGGCGTCGATGAGCACGTGCCCGGGGAGGGTCGCGAGCCCCTGCACGGCGCGCGTGAGGGCGAGCAAGCCGGCGCGGTAGATGTTGAGCCGGTCGATCTCCTCGACCTCGGCGCGCGCCACGGCCCAGCAGATGGCGTTCGCGCGGATGTCCTCCGCGAGCCGCTCGCGCTCCCGCCGGTCGAGCTGCTTCGAGTCGTCGATGCCGCGCGGCCGGTAGTCGCGCGGGAGGATGCACGCGCCCGCCACCACCGGCCCCGCGAGCGGCGCCATGCCGGCCTCGTCCACGCCCGCGACCAGCGTGACGCCCCTGTCCCAGAGTTCCCCCTCGTAGCGCAGCAGATGCCGAAGGCGCTGTCCTTCCGCGCGGTTGGCGTGCCGACGCTTCAGGATCTGGCGGAGCACCTCGCGCGCGCCCGCCCGCGGGTCCACCGTGAGGGCCGCCTCGCACTCGGGCGAGAGGGCGCGGTTCCGGTCGAGGAACCGCTCGCGCAGCTCGGCCACGGACATCCGCGCGAGGTCTTCGGGGCGCATCGGGGCGAGTCTAGCGCCACCTCGTCGCGGCGCGAAGGGCGAACCACGCCGCGGTCCGCAGCGACGGGCCGAAGGCGTTCACCTCGACGAGCTCGACCGATCAGCGACATTACCTGCTCAGGGTAACCACCCCGCGAGACCAAAGATGGACATGCCGATCATCAAGCAGCCCCCGGCTGCAACTAACAAGCACAATCCCCTGCCGATCTCTTTCGCCTAAACGAATCCCGAGCACCCAATTTTGGGAGTCGACAACGTGGTCGGCGAAGCGCCTGCGAAACAGTATCAACAATATGCCAATGACCAGGCCGGGCACCGATTGCAGCCACTCCGTCATGGCGCGTTACCTAGCTCACCGGAAGACCGGATCGGAAATGCGTAGAACAGCGCCACACGACGACGTCACGGCGTACCCGTGACTGGAACGTACTTCACGTCCACGCGGCGGACCTTCGCCTCGTTCCGGAACAGGCGCAGGCGCGAATCGTAGTTGACCCTCAAGGTGTCGTCGGAGTCCCAGCGCACTCCGACCGTCAAACGTGCGCCCGTATCCCCGGCGTCCGCGATGAACGCGTTCCCCGGCTTGTCCCCCAGACGCTCGCCCACACTCAGGACGGATACCTGCACGGAATCGCTAACAGTCGCGCAACTTCTCCGAAACACGACCGCACGACGTTGACCCGATGGTGCGACCATCTCTGAAATCACCTTCACATCGCACGGCCCGAAGCACCCACACCACAACGGAACAGCAGCGGCCACTGCAGTCCATTTCATACGCGCGAGCGCCCAGGCCAGCTTCTTCCCGGATCGACCTATCATCATCGGATCACCTCTCGCTCGGCTCGATCCCTCTCCACCTGCTCCTTCTCGATCGCTACCAACGCAGCCGCGGCCTCCGTCTTTCCAAGCCGCTCGAGGTTTTCGGAGGCTCGCTCGACGGCAGCGGGAACCCTTATGTAACGCTCGGCGGCATTCCTCTGCGAGTCGATCTTCTGGCGCTCGGTGGAGATTCTCAGCCAGATGGCCACGATCGCTTCATAGCTTCGAACCCAGAATACGATCCCGGGCTGACGACCGCCGGAACGTGCTGCTGCGCACCCACATCTGGATGGTGAGGATCCGGGACGGCAAGCAGCGGGAACGGCGCGGTCATCCCCCGCTCTTGAGCTCGATGCAGATGGTCTGCACTACCGTGCCGCCGACGTTCTCGACCGCGTGTGAGCCCACGGGAGCAGGGATCACCTGCCCGTCGGTGAGCGCCACGTCGACGACCGAGCCGTCGAGGCTGGTAAGGCGCAGCGTACCCGGCTTGAGGATGTAGTTGATGTTCTCCGGGTTCCTATGCATGGCCACCCGGTCGCCGGGTTTGACCGTTACCTTGAGCACACGGATCCGGTCGTTTTCGAAGATGACCTCGTGGATCTCCGGGGAGATCTTGACGATGTCGTCGATCGGGTCTGGCACGTCGTTCACGTGGAGTGGCTACGGCTTCGCGCGGCGACCCGGTAGTGCAGCCGAATCGTGTCGTCATTCAGCTTTGCGCTGTCGATCAGGTGGAGCTCGTGGTCGTGTGCGACCCCTCTCAGCAGCGGTAGGGCCTCGCCACCAAAGAGCACCGGCTCCACCACCAGGATGATGTCGTTCACCAGCCCAGCATCGACGAACTGGCTCATGGTGAACGTGCCCCCGACGATCACCGCCTCCGAGAACCCCTTCCCCTCGAGCATCGAGACGATCTCGTGGGGACGGGCGCTCGTGAACACGACGCTCGGGTTCGGGGTGGCCGCGCCCGCGTGGCTCGTGAGCACCACCACGAGGCCCCCCTCGCTGTCGGGGACGTTGCGGGCATTTGAGATGAAGCCGTCGCGGAGGTGGCGATGTAGATGGCGATGTTCATGTCGTTGTGGGGATCACCTGGCCGCCACACGGGGTCCGTGCATCGCATACACTCTCGAGCGCTCAGCCGAGTTCTTCGGCGAGCCCGATGAGAAGTCCTTCGGGCCCGCGTATGTAGGCGAGCCGATACGTGTCTTCGTACTGGACCACGTCGCCGACGAGCTCTGCGCCGCGCTTGCGGAGCCGGGTGATCGTATCGTCGAGGTCCTCGACGGCAAACATGACACGTAGGTAACCGAAAGCGTTCACTGGGGCGTTCCGGTGATCGGCGACCACACGGGGCGTGAGAAATCGAGACAGCTCGAGCCGGCCGTGGCCGTCCGGCGTGCGCATCATGGCGATCTCGACGCGCTGGTCGCGCAACCCGGTAACGCGCCCCGCCCACTCTCCTTCGATCGTGGCTCGTCCTTCGAGCTTCAGGCCCAGCTCACCAAAGAACGAGATCGCGGTATCGAGCGACTCCACCACGATCCCGACGTTGTCCATGCGCTTGACCGTCATCGACGCTATGCCTTCCAGTACCTGTATCCGCCTCGTGCTCGCCATCCGTTGACTTAGGAGGTCACGCCTCGTGATGCACGGTCTCGCGCGGGTCAGCGTAGCGAGCCGGAGTGGCTCGGATGTCGCGAATTCGTGGCCGGCGCTAAGCGGCTAATCAGGCATGACATGACAACACCGAGAACCTACAGCGCCAGTTGCCATTGTGGTGCCGTCCGTTTCACGTTCACGTGCGAGGAGATCACGAGCGGCCGAAGGTGCAACTGCTCCATCTGCATCCGCAAGGGGGCGGTCATGTCCTCGAACTATTTCCGCCCATCGGATGTCGACGTGGAAGGTAAAGAGCACTTGGCCCTCTACCAGTTCGGGGACAAGGCCATGAACCACTTCTTCTGCCGCACCTGCGGCATATCTCCGTTCAGCACGGTGGCGTCCGTACCACCCGACTACCAAGGACCCGCAAGGCTGGGGGACTATCGGGTCAACCTCGGCTGCGTTCATGACCTCGATGTTCTCTCCCTAGAAGTCCAGGTCATCAACGGGAAGGCGCTCTAGAGCGACGGCCGGAACATTCCTGATGGCACGTGGGAGCTGATCGCCCCGCTCCTTCCGGCTCGCCGTAGCGAGCCAAGCGCCCACGTCTCGGTGGCGCTCACGTCGCGAGGCGGAGAATTCGGGTCGAGGTCCGCGGGAGAACGATTCGAAATCGCAATCTGGCGCGCGGGTGCGGTTCCTCGTCCCGAAGCCGGCCGTGACCCTCACCGCTGGCAGCGCGGACAGTAGAACGTCGAGCGCTGTGCCTGCACGATGCGGACGATCTCCGCCCGCCGGCAGCGCGGGCAGCGCTCGCCCTCGCGCGCGTAGACGAGGAACGGGTTCTCCGCCCCCTCCTCCACGTAGGTGATCTCAGGGCCCTCCTCGCGCGCGATGGTCTCCTTCACTGTCGCGAGGATCCCGTCGGCGAGCCGTCGAACCTCGGCGCGCGTGAGCGAGCGGGCCTGCCGGCGTGGATCGATCTTCGCGCGGAAGAGCGACTCGCTCGCGAGGATGTTGCCGACGCCGGGGAGGAGCGCCTGGTCCAGGATGCGGACCTTCACGGGGAGCTTCGAGCGGCCGAGCGAGTTCGCGAGCCGCTCGAGATCGATGCCCTGCTCCAGCGGATCGGGCCCGAGCTCGGCGATCTCGGGCACCTCCTCGAAGCGCGCGCCCGGCACGACCCGCAGCCGGCCGAAGAGCCGCATGTCGTCGAAGTGCAGCACGGCGCCGTCGTCGAGGTGGAAACGCGCGCGGGAGAAGCGGGTCGGGACGCCGTCGCCGTCGCGGCGGAGCCACTTGCCCGTCATGCCGAGGTGGGCGAGGAGGCCGACCGGCGCGCCGTCCTTCTCGAGCGTGACGAGGAGCTGCTTGCCGATCCGGCGGATCGAACCGAAGCGCGCGCCCTCGAGGCCGCGCGCGAACGCGGCCGGCCTCGCGGGCCGGAAGACGTAGCGCGCCTTCGGGTCAGGCTCGATCCGCTCGATGCGCCGGCCCTTCGTCCAGCGGCGGAGATTACGCGCGGCGATCTCGACCTCGGGAAGCTCAGGCACGCGTGACCTCGGCTTCGAGCCCGCTCTCGATCCCCACCGCGACCGCCGTCGCCCTACTTCCGCTTCTCGAACGCCGCCACGAAGAACCCGTCCGTCCCGTGCCGGTGCGGGAAGAGCTCGAGCCGCGCGCCGTCCACCCCGAGCACCTTCGCCCGCTCCTCGCCGAGGAAGGGCGCGAGCGGGACCGGCACGAGCCCGACCTCGCGCTCGGCGAAGTCCGCCACCTCACCGTTCTCGGTCCGGCCGATCGAGCAGGTCGCGTAGACGAGCCGCCCGCCCGGCTTGAGCAGCGCCGCGAAGCGCCGCACGAGGGTGCGCTGGATCCCGGCGAAGCGGACCGGGTCCTCGGGCGTGAGGCGCCAGCGCGCGTCGGGCTTGCGGCGCAGCGTGCCGAGGCCGCTGCACGGCGCGTCCACGAGCACGAGGTCGGCCTGACCGGCGAGGTCCTGGAGCTGCCCCTCGGCCTCGGGCCCTGCGGCGATGACGCGGGCGCGGAGGTTGTGCACGCCGGCGCGGCGGGCGCGCTTCTTCGCGTCCTCGAGCCGGTCCGCGTCCGTGTCGAGGGCGTGGAGCGAGCCCTTGTTGTGCATCTCCATCGCGAGCGCGAGCGACTTGCCGCCCGCGCCCGCGCAGGCGTCCACCACGATCTTGCCGGGCCGCGCGCCGCACGCGAGCGCGATGAGCTGGCTGCCCTCGTCCTGGATCTCGAAGCGGCCCTCGCGGAACGAGCCGAGCGCGAAGGCGTTCTGGTGGCCGTCGAGGACGAGCCCCCATGGAGAGTGGCGGGTCGGCTCCGCGGCGACGCCCTCCGAGCCGAGCTTGCCGCGCAGCTCCTCGCGGTCGCCCTTGAGGAGGTTCGTGCGGACCGTGAGCGGCGCACGCGCGTTCATGGCGGCCGCGAGCACGCGCGCCTCGTCGAGGCCGAGCTCGCCCGCGAAGCGCTCGGCGATCCAGCGGGGCAAGGAGGCCTCGAGCGCGAGCCGCTCGATCGGGTCCGCGATCGCGGCGATCCGCGCCTCGGCGCCCTCGAGCCGGGCGAGCGCCGCCGGGGAGACCGCGAGCCGCCGCGCCGCGTCCGCCGGGGCGAGGTGCTCGAAGCGGACGAGCCAAGCGGCGTAGCGCGTCGCGAGATCCGGCGCGCCGCCGAGCAGGTAGTCGAGCTGCGCCTGCCAGCGGATGAGCCCGTAGACCGACTCGGCGACCGCTCGCCGCTCGGAGGCCCAGAGCTTCGGGTCGCGGCGGAGCGCGCGCTCCAGGGCGCGATCCGCGAGCCAGCCCTGGTCGCGCACGAGGCCGTAGACCTCCAGGACGAGCGGGTCCACGAGGTCGAGGCGGTTCGGGCGGGGTCGGAGCGGTTTGCGCGGCATGGCAGTCGGGGGCCCGCCGGCGGGGGCCGGCGGGCGCGCGGACCTTACAGGCTCTCGAGCACCTCCGCCACGTGCCCCTCCACCTTCACCTTCGGGAAGACGTGCTCGACCTTGCCGTCCGGGCCGACGAGCACGGTCGTCCGCTCGGTCCCCATCGTCTTCTTCCCGTACATGTTCTTCTCCTTCCAGACGCCCCAGGCCTGCATCACCTCGGCGCCCGGGTCGGAGAGGAGCGGGAACGGCAGGTCGTACTTCTCCTTGAACTTCTTCTGCGCGGCGGGGGTGTCCTTCGAGATCCCCACCACCGCGACCTTCTTCCTCTTGAACGCGTCGACTTCGTCACGGAAGTCGCAGGCCTCCCGCGTTCAACCGGGGGTGTCGGCCTTCGGGTAGAAGAACACGACGACGCGCTTCCCGGCGAAGTCGGAGAGCTTCACCTCGTTCCCCTCCTCGTCCGGCAGCGCGAACTGCGGGGCCTTCTGGCCCACCTCGAGCGCCATGGATCCTCCTCGGGCTCCCGCCGGCGCGGTCACGACCGGCTGTCGGAAGCGACCGCGTACCCGTACCCGGCGCGGAGCGCGGGCGCAGGATCCCGGGCGGGGACGGCGCTACACTCCGACCGATGCGCCGCCGCTCGAAGCCCAGGCACGGCCCTACCCTCGCGCCGCCCGGAGCCTCGCCCGCGGCTCCCCGCGCCCGTCCGACCGCGCCGGGGGCCGCGGACGACGTGCTCCTCGCCTGGGCGCGCGACCGCGACGGCAGGAAGGTCCACGCGCTCCGCCTCGACCCCGCGGACCGCCGCCGCCGCGCGCCGTTCACCTGCCTCGGCTGCGGCGACGAGCTCGTGCCGCACCTCGGCAAGGTGCGCAGGCGCCACTTCGCCCACCGGGCCGGCTCGGCCTGCCCGCTCACCGCGCCCGAGACCGCCCTCCACCTCGACGCGAAGGAGCGGCTGCTCGCGCTCTGCGAGGACGCGTTCGCCGGCCGCCGCCGCGTGACGCTCCTCGCGCGCTGCCCCTCGTGCCGGCGCGCCGCGCCCCGGGACCTCGCCCGCGAGGGCGATCGGGCCCTGACCGAGGGCGCCGTCGGCGCGCTCCGCGCGGACGTGCTCGTCCTCGCCGGGGAGCGTCCCGCGCTCGCGATCGAGGTGGTCGTGACGCACGCGGTGGACGCGGAGAAGGAGGCGGCGCTCTCGGCGGCGGGCGTCCCGGCGGTCGAGATCGACGCTCGAGAGGAGTGGGAGGGAGAGGACGCGGAGGGGATCTCCGTCGCATGCCTCCGGAGCCTGGGGTTTCGCCCCTGCCCCGCCTGCGCGGCGGAGGCGCGGGCGGATGCGGATCGGGCGCTCGGCGGCGAGCACGCGGAGATCGCCGAGCTCGAGGCGTACCGGGCGCGCGGCTTCTTCGGCGCCCGGCCGGCGCTGGCCTCCGCCACCCCCGCGGCGGCCAAGGGGGACGCACCGCTCTCCGACGCTGATCGGGCGGACCTCGCCGAGCGCTTCCGCTGCCCGGAGTGCGGCGGCGGGGAGCTCGGCTTCGGAGCGCGCATCGCCCGCCACGCCTGCCCCGATCGCACCGCGCGGCCGGTCGCCTGGCGGGGCTACGACGGCACGGTCGTGGCGCTGTCCTGGTGGCGGCGCTGACCCTTCACGGAGGGCGCAGGAAAGTCCCCCGCAAGCCGCGGCAACCACGGAGGTTTTCGACATCCTCCGCCACTCGCCGTCCACGTCGGGTCGCCTTGCGACGGGGAGTCCGTTGTGTTAGAGGACGGTCCCCCGTGCGCCCTCGTGGCTCGCGGTGGCGCGACCCGCAGCCTGGGACGCGTGGCGCAGCAAATTCACACACCTCCCGCATCGGCGCGCTCCGGTGCTCCCGGCGACGGCGGCTTCTCGCCCGTCCCGTGGGTCAAAAGGCGCGTCTTCAGTCCCGGCGAGGTGGCGGACACAAACCGGAGATCACATGGAAAACCAGCAGCAGCCGCAGCAGCAGGACCCGATCGCTCCCCCCACGCCGACGCCCGAGGCGCCGGAGGCGGCCCCCGCCGCCCAGGCCGCGGAGCCCACGATGGCGAGCGCCCTCACGACGACGGGCACCGCCATCACGATGAAGCAGCTCCTCGAGGCGGGCGTCCACTTCGGCCACCAGACGAAGCGCTGGAACCCGAAGATGAAGCCGTACATCTTCGGCGCCCGCAACGGCATCTACATCATCGACCTCCAGAAGACCGTCGGCCTCGCCCGCGGCGCGCTCCGCTTCGTCTCGGACGCCACCGCGAAGGGCGGCATGGTCCTCTTCGTCGGCACGAAGAAGCAGGCGCAGGACGCCATCCGCGAGGAGGCCTCCCGCTCCGGCCAGTACCACGTCACGAACCGCTGGCTCGGCGGCACGCTCACGAACTTCAAGACCGTGAAGCAGGGCATCGACCGGCTGAAGACCATCGAGAAGATGGCGGCGGACGGCACCTACGAGCGGCTCCCCAAGAAGGAGGTCGCCCAGCTCGAGCGCGAGCGCGAGAAGCTCGAGAAGAACCTCGGCGGCATCAAGGAGATGAGCCGCCTGCCCGCCGCGATCTTCGTGATCGACACGAAGAAGGAGCACATCGCGGTGCACGAGGCGAACCGGCTCGGCATCCCGGTCGTCGCGGTCGTCGACACGAACTGCGATCCCGAGGGCATCGAGTACGTCATCCCGGGCAACGACGACGCCATCCGCTCGATCCGCCTCTTCACCGGCAAGGTCGCCGAGGCCTGCATCGAGGGCCGCGCCCGCTACTCCGCCTGGGCCGCGCAGCACGGCGAGGAGCGGCGCCCGGGCGAGGAGGATCGCGACGCGTCGAGCGAGCGCGGGCAGAAGGATCGCCGCGACCGCCGCGACCGCCGCGGAGGTGGCCGTGACCGCGAGCGCCGCGAGCCGCGCGAGGACCGCGCCGCCGCGAGCGCGAACGTCGAGGTCGTCCGCAAGGGCGACGTGACGGCGGCGCCGGCGCAGCCTGCGCCCGGCGGCGACGCGAACCGGTAGACCCGGCGCATCCCGGAGCTTTCCGGGGGCGGGCCCGGCGGGTCCGCCCCCGATCCTTTTTCAACGCACGAAGGAGAACACCCGTGGCCGAAGTGAACGCGAACATGGTGAAGGAGCTCCGGGAGAAGACCGGGGCCGGGATGATGGACTGCAAGAAGGCGCTCGCCGAGGCCGGCGGCGACTTCGCGAAGGCGGAGGAGGTGCTCCGCAAGAAGGGCCTCGCCGCCGCGGCCAAGAAGTCCTCCCGCGCCGCCACCGAGGGCCAGGTCGCGAGCTACATCCACATGGGCGGCAAGATCGGCGTCCTCGTGGAGGTGAACTGCGAGACCGACTTCGTGGCTCGCACCGACGGCTTCCAGGCGCTCGTGAAGGACATCGCGATGCAGATCGCCGCCGCGTCGCCCACCTGGGTCCGCCGCGAGGAGGTCCCCGCCGAGATCGTCGCGAAGGAGCTCGAGATCGCGAAGGCGCAGATGCGCGATCAGAAGAAGCCCGAGGCGATCCTCGAGAAGATCGCCCAGGGCAAGCTCGAGAAGTTCTACGAGCAGTTCTGCCTGCTCGACCAGCCGTTCGTGAAGGAGGACAAGAAGAAGATGTCCGAGGTCCTCACGGACGCGGTCGCCAAGATCGGCGAGAACATCCAGGTCCGCCGGTTCGCCCGCTTCGTGCTCGGCGAGGGGCTCGAGAAGAAGCAGGAGAACCTGGCCGAAGAGGTCGCCAAGGCGGCCGGCCTGCAGAAGTAGGCAGCGGTTCCAGAAGCCTCGCAGCATCCGAAGCCCCGGTCCGCGCAAGCGGGCCGGGGCTTTGTCGTGGCACGGGTTTCCACGGAGCGGGCGCCGCAGCGCGACCGTCCGCGGGACGGACTCACCGGACGAACGCGAGAACTCTCGGTCGGGTCGCGGGGGTCGCGGGTCGGTCGCGTCGCGCGGGGGGCTGGGGCGGGCTTGTTGGCGTCACCCGCAAATAGAAGAGGGCCGGCCCGGAGGCCGGCCCTCTCATGTCTTACGTGGTGCTCGCGACGCTTACGGCGCGCAGGCACCCAGCGTCACGTCGATGGCCCTGCCAGCGACGGTGCCGGTGATGTGGACCGGAGCGGAGCCGTCGATGAACTCCGCGTCCCCCCAGCCGTCCGAGCCGGCGGCGGGGCCGAGGTACACGACGACCGACCCGCCCTCCGCCGCGCTGGGCGACGACGGCGAGTAGCACGAGTACCAGGCCGATCCCGCCGGAGCGGCGGGCGTCACGGTGAGCCAGCCGGCCGCGGGCGTGCAGTCGGTCAGCGACGTCTGCACGAGGCCGCCGTCGACCTGTCGATCGAACGTGACGAAGATGGTCGTCGCGTCGAACTGGCCAGGATTCACGACAGCTTTATCCTTGTCGAGGATCCCGCCGCAGGTGCCCGCGGAGCTCCACGCCTCGCCGGTCCGGTCTGCGGAGACGGCGTCTGCACCGCCCGCCAGGTTCGCCGCGGTCACGGCGACGATCTGGGGCGAGCCCTTCTTCGCGTCCGAGTACGGATCACAGGCGACGGCGAGCGCCGCCACCGCCACCAGGGACAACCACTTGGTGTTCTTCATGTCGTTTCCTCCCTGGACCGGGCTAGAACGAGAGCGCCACGCCCAGCCGCAGCGAGATCGGCAGCTGGTACGCGGTGGTGGCGCGGCTCGGACGGCCGAAGTTGGGGTTGACGGTGACGGGACGGCCGTCGACGCTCTTGAGGTAGGCGAGCCCCGGGCAGTCCTTCTGGATCGCGCCGATCGGGTCAGACTTTCCGATCGAGTTCTTCGAGTCGCAGTTCAGCCCGTTCATCGGAGTGACCGTGTCGAACGTGTAGTCCTGGTCGTACTCCAGGGTCTCCTGCGCGTTGAACACGTTGAACACGTCGACGCGGAAGTTGAGCGCGTACGGCGGCTTCACCGTGTAGCCGATGCCGGCGCCGACGTCGATCGTGTTCACGAACGGCGTGCGGCCGGCCTGGCCGCGCGGGATGATGAACGCGGAGCTCGAGCCGTACTCCGGGTGGGCGCCCATCGCGCTGACCGGCGTGCCGGAGATGCCGTTGTAGGCGCCCGAGGCGGTCGCGCTCAGGCGGGGGCTGAAGCTGTAGGTGTACGCGCCGAAGAGCTTGACCTGGTGGGTGGTGTCGCCCGGGAGGTAGCCCGTCGTGTTCGCCATGAGCGACGCGAGGTCGTACGCGGCGGTGATGCCCGGGTCGAGCTGGCCGTACTCAGGGTAGTACGGGCCGGAGTAGTTGCCGCGCAGCGACGAGTACGTGTAGCTCGCCTGGGCGAGCCAGCTGTTCGAGAACTGCTTCGTCGCCTTGAAGGTGACGCCGTCGTACGAACGCTCCGGCTTCGGGAACTTCGTCGTGACCGTCTTGTTCGTCATCGGGTCGTAGGTCTGCACGTTCGTCGCGTTGCCGACGACCACCCCGTTCACGGTGATGTCACCGCTCCGCTCGCCGGGGTTGGAGATGAAGAACGTACCGCCGTCGTTGGAGGACATGTCCTCGATGACGGCGCCCTGGCGGCGGCCCTGGTAATCGACGCCCACGGCGAGATCGGGGAGGATCTCGTACTCGGCCTGAGCGCCGAACTGGTCGTTGTACGAGCCCTTGAGCTTCGGGTCGATCGGGGTCGCACCACCGTACAGGCGCACGTCGTTGTTGCCACCGGAGCGGGGCTGGATCGCGCAGGAGGTCGAGTTGAACCCGTTGCCGAGCGCCGACGGGAAGTCGAGGCTCTTCGGGTCGAACGAGCCGAAGTTCCCGGCGAAGCCGCAGCTCGACGCGTTCAGGAAGTACTGGAGCTGGACCTCGGCGCCGAACGACCGGTTACCCATGTCGAGCGGCATCGCGTAGTAGTAGCGGCCCCACGCACCGGCGAGCTTGCCGCGGCCGTTCCCCGTGAAGTCCCAGATCGCCTGGACGCGCGGCGCCCAGTTGTCGGTGATGTCGAACGAGCTGCCGTTCTTCACGGACAGGTTCTTCATCGACTGGGTCTCGAGGCGGAGGCCCGCGTTGAGGGTCAGGTTCGGGAAGAACCCGGGCTGCCACGAGTCCTGGAGGAAGTACGCGAAGCTGTCGGTCTCGGACTTGTTGGTCTGGGTGGTGCGCGTGACGACCGGCGTACCAGCCGCGGCCGCGGCCTGGATAGCAGACAGCTCCAGGCCGGGGAAACCCGTGCTGGCGTTGGTCGGAAGCGGACCGCCGCCCGGGTTCACGATCGTGCCGAACGACCGGTACGCGTAGAAGCGATCCGGCAGGGTAGAAGTCGCTGGCGCGAAGTACCAGATCGCGCCGCCGGAGTGATATCCGTCGACCTTGTACTGGACGCGCTCGAGGTCGACGCCGCCCTTGAGGGTGTGCTGGCCGGCGAGCTCGGCGAGGTACGCCGCGGACGCCCTGCCGTTGAAGCGGTCACTCGTGCTGTCGAAGACCGTGCCACGGCCACCCGTCGTGTACGCGTCGAGCGGGCACGCCGCCGTGTCGGCGGGGTTGCTGCAGAAGCCCTGCGCCACGGCGCCGGCCGGAAGGGCCTCGAAGTCGGTCAGGTTCAGCTCCGTGCCGCCCCACTCCACCTCGGCGGTCTTGAACTGGTCGACGCCGCCGACGGTCTTGTCCTGGGGAGAGGTCTTCGAGTGGTAGACGCCGCCCGAGACCTCGGTGATGAGCTTCTTGTCCAGGAACTTGCCGCCGTAGCGACCGAGCACCGACAGCTGGTTCTCGTCGAGCGGGAGGAGCTCGCGGCTCCGGGCCGCCGCGGCCGGCGAGGCGCCGTAGAACGGACCGCCGGCGTTGAGCGACGTGCGCGAGGACGGCGCACCCCAGCCCGTGACGGTGAAGTTGTTGTTCTCGTCGAGCAGGTAGGTGAGCTTGCCGACCCACTGGTAGGTGGTGCGGCTCGTCCGGAGGTTCCGCTCCGTCCCGGGGATCGTGGTCTGGATCGGGTTGAGGAGCGCGTCCACGCACTCACCGTGACCGCCGTCCGGCGTCGTCCCGGCGGGGCAGGTGCCGCCCGAGTTGAGCTCGGTGGCGTTCTGGCGGGCGAACCGCTGGTACATGGTCCGGCTCGTGACAGGCGAGAACCCGGCGTAGAACCAGAGCTTGTCCTTCATGATCGGGCCGCCGACCTCGAAGCCGAAGTCGAGGCCGTAGGACCCCTCGTCCGGCTTGGCGCGGTAGGCGAGCGCCTCGCCGAGGCCGCCCGTCGTCTTGCCCGTCGGCTCGACGAGCATGCTGGGCGTGAAGGTGGAGAAGACGGACCCGTGGAACTCGTTCGAGCCCGACTTCAGGATGACGTTCATGATGCCGCCGGTGGCGCGGCCGTACTCGGCGTTGAACCCGCTCGTCTTGACGTCGATCTCCTGGAGGAAGTTCGAGCGAAGCGAGGGCGGGGCGTTGAAGCCGCCGTTGCCGCCGCGCGTACCGTACGCGGGGTCGGTCGTGTTGAAGCCGTCGACGATGTACTGGTTCTCGGCGCCCTGCGCGCCGGCGAACCCGACGCCCGTGGCGTCCAGCTTGGCGGTCGGGGCGACGACGGCGATGGCGTCGAACCCGCGGCCGACCGGGATGCTCGACATGAACTCCTTGGAGACGACGGCGCCCGCCTCGGCGGAGCCGACGTTCACCGCGGGTGCGGCCCCCGTCCGGACGACCTGCTCCTCCATCTGCACCGCCTCGGGGACGACGGCGAGGTTCGCGCGGATGGTCTTGTCGGGGCGCAGCGTGACGTCGGAGCGCTCGGTGGACTTGTAGCCCTCGAGCTGCACCGCGAGGCGGTAAGCGCCGGAGGGGAGAAGGGTGAAGCGGAAGTTGCCGTTGTTGTCCGTGACGGCCGTCTGCTCACCCTGAAGCGCAGGGCTCGTGGCGACGATGACGGCGCCGGCGACCGGCTTTCCGGTCGAAGCATCGGTTACCACACCGAGAATGGTGCCGGTGGTTTGCGCGGAGGCGACACTCGCGAACAGCAACGCGAGCGGCGCGAGGCGCGCGAGGCGAAGCAACTTCTTCCTCATGACTTCCTCCAGGGAGAGAGCACTCAGCCGCAGCCAGGCGGGCGATCGCTCGTGTGGGCACATCACGGCACACATAGCGATCGACCGACGGGTCAGTGCGCCCTTGTAGGCAGTCGTTATGAGGAATGTCAAGACGACGCCGACTGTTAGCCGAGCTTGTCTCTTACACCCCGCCCGGGACGTAACACTCCGAGTTTACGTGCTTTTTCCGAAAGCCCCGGCAAGTCGCGACGTTCCGCTTAGGGCGTGGAGGGCACCGCAGAAGGGACGCTGCTCGCACGCCCTCGGGGGATCCCGAGCGGCTGGAAGGTCGGCCGGCCGTGGTCAGCGCACATCGAGCACGCGCAACGGTTTGCCTTCGCCTCCGCGCCATGCGCACTATTTTCGCCAGCGCTGTTGACAACGTGCAGGCGCGGAGACTAGGAAGCGTCTTCAATTTTTCCGGCTGATTCTGCCGTCAACCGCAGCAGCAGCGAGGCCGCCGGCGCGTGTTCGACGAAGTCACCAAGAAGGAAGGCGGTAAGGCCGCTGCGCGTCGCGCGGGCTACGTCTTCGGTTCCACGCTTTTCCAGGGCATTCTCATCGCGGCGATCATCACCGCCTCCGCAGCCATCAAGGCGAAGGTGATCGACGAGCCGGTCGTGGACGTGAAGTTCGTCAAGACCGCGCCGCCGCCGCCCCCTCCCCCGCCGCCTGCGCCGCCCCCCGCGGCCCGCAAGCGGCCGCCCGACGCGAAGCCGCGGACGGATCTGCCCAAGCCGCCGCCGCCCCAGGCGCTGATCCAGCCTCAGGAGATCCAGCCTGAGATGAAGGCGCCGGATCCCAACGAGGCGCCCGAGCCGGAGTACGACTACGGCGACGCGGCCGAGGGCGAGGGCGTGGTCGGCGGTGTCGTCGGCGCCCGGCCCACGAACGAGATCGAGGACGCACCCGCGTTCGCCACTGCGGGCTACCGCAAGCCGCAGATGGCCGAGCCGGGCTGCGTCCAGCGCTCGGTCCGCATCCCGCAGCAGCTCGCCGGCTACATCTCCGGCCCGATCACCGTGAAGTTCGCGATCCGGCCGGACGGCTCGCCGTCGCGCTTCGAGGTGATGACCAACGTCCCCGACCAGCGCATCTCGACCGCGATCTGGCAGGCGGTCCAGGGGTGCCGCTGGGTGCCGGGCGCGGATGCCCAGGGCCGCCCGGTGTCCATCTGGGTGATCCTCCCCATCCGCTTCACCGCAGGCTAGGCGCTCGTTCCCGCGTCGAGGCGTTCACCTTTCGAAGAAGTAGTTTCAGCCCACAGGAGATGTCGATGTTCCAGCCGCTCGCTTCCTTGAACAACCTCGTCATGGCCCAGGCCGCCGGCGCCGCCCCGGGCACCTTCGATCTCGTCAACATGGTGAAGTCGATCGAGGGCTTCGGCATCGTGGTCGCCGCGATCCTCGGCATCATGAGCATCTACTCGCTCGGCGTGATGGCCGAGCGGCTCGTGACCTACTCCCGCGCCAACAAGGCCTCCCGCCAGTACGCCGCGAGCCTGCGCGACCTCCTCCCCGGCGGGAAGTTCGGCGACGCGGTGGAGCTCTCCAAGAAGCTGAAGCGCGGCCACCTGCCCAAGGTGCTCGGCCTCGCGATCGAGGAGTACAGCCGCGGCGTCGACGCGGTCCGCACCAAGGGTCCCCACGACGTGGGCGACTTCGACGTGATCGCGGCCGTGAACCGCGCGGTCGAGCGCAGCTCGCTCCGCACCGTCAACGACCTCCGCCGCGGCCTCGGCTCGCTCGCGACGATCGGCTCGACGGCCCCGTTCGTCGGCCTCCTCGGCACGGTGTGGGGCATCATCAAGGCCTTCCAGAACATGGCGGCCACCGGCTCCGGCGGTCTCGGCACGGTGTCCGGCGCGATCGCCGAGGCGCTCATCAACACCGCCTTCGGCCTCCTCGTCGCGATCCCCGCCGTCATGATGTTCAACTACCTCACGAACCGCGTCGAGGACATGCAGGTCGACATCACCGACTCCGCCACGGAGCTCGTCGACTTCTTCATGAAGGAAGGCCGCGAGGCGAAGTAGCCGCCGCGCGCACCTCCGGGACGCCTCTCAGGAGCCGAACGCGATGTCGATGGATGTCGGCAGCAAGTCGGTGAAGAGCGACATCAACGTGACGCCGCTCGTCGACGTCGTGCTGGTGCTCCTCATCATCTTCATGGTCATCACCCCGATGCTCCAGCGCGGGAAGCCGGTGCAGCTCCCCGACGCGAAGCACGTCTCCGCCCTGAAGGGCGGCGGCGACCCGGTCCTCCTCTCCATCACCGCCGATGGGAAGGCCTGGATCGACAAGGCGGAGGTGCCCCTCGAAGAGCTCTCCACCGAGCTCAACGTGGCGATGCAGATGGCGCCCGGCTCGCCCGTGATGATCAAGGGCGACAAGGCCGTCGACTACAAGCGCGTCCGCGAGATCATCCTGGAGGTCTCGAAGACGCACCTGCTCGGCGTGAGCCTCGCCGCGAGCGAGATCAAGGAGAAGAGATAGCCATGGGGATGGCGCTCGGGACGAAGAAGCCCGCCTCGGACATCAACGTCACGCCGCTCATCGACGTGGTGCTGGTGCTGCTCATCATCTTCATGGTGCTGACGCCGCTCGCCGAGAAGCAGAAGTTCATCCGCGTCCCCGACTACCAGCCGGAGATGCAGCCGGTCCCGCCCGACTCGGTGCCGCCCGACCAGACGATCCTCACGGCGCTGCAGAACGGGAACGTGCTCCTCAACAAGCAGGAGATGAGCGTCGCCGACGCGATGCAGCGGCTCCACGTGGCGTACGACGGACGGCCCTCGAAGGTGCTGTTCTTCAACGCCGAGGACACCGTGAAGTACGACCAGGTCGTGTACGTGCTCGACCAGGCGCACGGCTCCGGCGTGAACACCATCGGCATGATGACCGACCCGCCGATCACCGCCCAGGCCGCGGCGGCGCAGCCCGCGCCGCAGTAGCCGCGCTCCAGGCGGAGCGTCTCGAAGGGCCGGCTCGCGCCGGCCCTTCTCATTACTAGCGGCGCGCCCCGATCCCAGGCTCCGGGGCCCCAGCCCTACTGGGCCGCGCCGAGCCGCTCGAGCACCGCCTCGAGCTCCGTCGGGAGCGGGCTCATCGCCTCGACGCGCGCGCCGTCGGGGCCGTCCACGGCCAGCCGCGAGGCGTGCAGGAACTGACGGCGCAGCCCCGGGAGCTCGGACGCCGCGCCGCCGTAGAGCGCGTCGCCCGCGACCGGGTGACCGAGGTTCGCGAGGTGCGCGCGGATCTGGTGCATGACGCCCGTGACGATGCGGACGCGCAGCAGCGTGTGCGTCTCGTAGCGTCGCGCGACCTCCCAGTGCGTCTCGGCGGGTCGCGGCCGGAGCCCCTTCGCGAGGAGCCGCTCCTCCGTCTCCGGATCGGGGACCGGCACCGACCGGCCGCCGCGCTGCGCGAGCGGGACGGACGAGACCCCGCCGGAGGCGACCCGCCCGACGACGAGCGCGAGGTACACCTTCTCGACCTCGCGCAGCGAGAAGCGGGAGTGCAGCGCCTCCCACGCCTCGGCGTCGCGCGCGAACAGCACGCACCCGCTCGTCTCGATGTCGAGCCGCTGGACGGCGCCGCCCTCGCGCGGCTCCGGCGACGCGCCGGCGCACTCGGGGAAGCGCGCGACCACCGCGTTCGCGAGCGTCCCGCCCTCGCCGGGGGCGAGCGGGTGGACGGCGATGCCCGCCGGCTTGTCGACGACGACGAGGCGCGGCGTCTCGACGAGCACCGCGAGCGGAGCCTCCGGCTCGGGCTCGGGCGGACCCGCCGGCGCCTCCACGTCGATCTCCACCAGGGCGCCCGGCTCGACCGCGTCGCTCGCGCGCGCGCGGCGTCCACGCACCCGCACCTCGCCGAGCTGGAAGGCGCGCTTCACCGTGGCCCGCCCGAGCCCGAGCGCGTCCGCGAGCGCCCGATCGAGCCGCCCCGAGGCGGTGAGCGGCAGTCGAATCTCCCGTCGCATGCGATCCGTTCTCCGCGCCCCTGGCGCGGCCTCTTGCGGAGCCAGCCCCTGGGCCCCGTTCGGCGCCGGGTTCGCGGCGCCACGCTATCGGGGAGGCTCGGCCCCGAGAGGGAGATAGAGCCTCTCCGCCCGGCGAGGCAACCGCGTTTCGCCTGCAGCGCCCCGGTCGAGCGGCCGCCCCGCCGCGGCGCAGCGCCCCACCTCCGGCTAGGACCGGATCATGCCGACCTCGCTCACCCTGCCCCTCGACGACGAGGCCGTCCGCTCGCTCCACGTCGGCGACGAGGTGCTCTTCAGCGGTCGCATGATCACGGCTCGCGAGGCCGCCCACCGCGCCCTCCTGCGCGCGCTCGATCCGGCCGTGAAGGGGCTCGTCGAAGGGCGCTTCATCTATCACTGCGCCCCGGTGGTCGCCCAGGATCCGGCCACGCACGCCTGGCGCTTCGCCGCCGCCGGCCCGTCCGTGTCGCTGCGCGAGGAGCCTTACCAGGCCGAGGTGATCGCGCGTTACGGGGTGCGCGGCGTCGTCGGAAAGGGCGGCATGGGGCCCGCGACGCTCGCCGCGCTCGCCGCCCACGGCGCGGTCTACTTGCACGCGGTCGGCGCGCTCGCCGTGACGCTCGCCCGCCGCGTGGTGCGCGTGCACGGCGTGCACAGGCTCGACGAGCTCGGGGTGCGCGAGGCGATCTGGGACATCGAGGTGAAGGACTTCCCCGCGATCGTCACCATGGACGCGCACGGCGAGAGCCTGCACGCGACGCTCGAGCGCGAGGCGGAGGCGGCGCGCGCGCTGCTGGAGCGGACGAGCCTCTGATTGCGTTCGCGCTCGGGCGGTGCGGCTCCCGCCGAGGCGAAAGGCTGCCCCGCGGCGACGCCTTCGGGCGCCTCGGCGAGGAGCTCGAGCCGCGCGGGCCGGCCGTGAGTGCCCCGCGGGCGCCCCGCCCCGCGAACGCTCACCGCGCCTTGCGGCGCGGCGCGCGGCGGCGCTCGGGCGGCTCCATGCGCACGAGGCCGTAGAAGAGCTGCGCCTCCGTGTAGGTCTGCCGCCCGCGGTAGCTCTCCTCGCGGTAGTAGCCGCAGGGCCGCTCGAGCCACATGCGCGCCCGGACGATCCCGTGCTTGGAGAAGGGCGCGACGATCTCGGCCGGCGCCTCGGCCAGGTAGCGCTCGAGGAGCCTGCGGATCTTGCGGTTGTAGGGTCCCCGCGCGAGCCGCGAGTGACGCCGGCCGCGGTGCAGCGTGCCGTCGAAGCGCGTGGAGGCGTGGTAGAGCTCGTGGAGGATCGTGCCGATCCGCTGCTCCGGCGTCGAGGCGCGGAACCAGAGCGGTCGGAGCGTGACGACGTAGAGGATCTTGCGGCCCTTCACGCGGATGAGCGGCTTCTTCCGGCCCGCGTCGCCGCGGGCCCGCGTCTGCCTGAAGTGGGCCGGCCGGATGGTGGCGCGGGAGGCGCGCCGCGCCTCGCCGGCGACGACGAGGATGCGGGAGGCGCGCACGTGCGCGAGCTCGGGGATCCGCGCGGCGACGTCGCGCACGAGCCGCTTCACCGCCAGCGTCACGTTGAGCCGGGCCACGCAGGGCCAGGATCGCCCAGCGCCGCCCGGGCGACAAGCTCCCACAGCGACGCCGTTCGCCGCACCCGCATCCTTCACTTCGCCGGGCCGGCCCGATACGATGGCCGCCGATGGTCCTGCTCCTCACGGTCGCCGTCGCCCTGCTCTCCACCGCGCTCGTGCGGCTCGTCCGCCGCGAGCGCGGCCTGGTCGCCGAGGTCTCCGAGCTGGGAGAGCGCGTGAGCGAGCTCGGGATGCGGCTCGAGGCCGCCGAGGGGGAGGTCGCCCAGGCCGTCACGCAGGCGGAGATCGCCGAGAACGTGCTGCTCGAGAAGGGCGTCGCCGACGAGGACGACATCGAGGCGGTGCGCCGGCGCTTCATCGCCGACGCGCCCTCGGGCTACGACCGGGCGCGCGACGGCGAGCTGAATTGATCCAACGGGGACTGCGTCCCCGCCCCAGCGGCAGAGCCGCTGGGGCCCCACCCCTGCGCGGCGGGGCCCGTGACCGGTCGCGCCCGCTTCGCGGGTTCGCGACCGTTCCCCGCCGGGAGGGATTGCATCCCTCCCTGCGGACGTGAGACGGCGCTGACCGGCCCGTGAGCCGGGCCCTAGCGCGTGCGGGTCCGGGGTCCGGACCGGTTCGCGCCCCGGGTGGGCTTCGCGCGAGCCGCCGTCGACTTGCGCGCCGACGTGCGCTTCGTCGCGCGCGCGCGCGTGGGACGCTCGGGCGCCTCCGCCGCGGGGCGCGCCGGGGCGGCCTCGTAGCGCGGCTTCTCGGGGTGCCGCCGGTAGACGAGGATCGTGCGCCCGAGGATCTGCGCGACCTGCGCGCCGGTCTCGGCGCCGAGCCGGTCCGCCGCCTCGAAGCGATCCTCGGGGGTCTCGGTCCCGATCTTCACCTTCACGAGCTCGTGCGTCCCGAGCGCGTCGTCGAGCTGGCGCAGCACCGCCTCGGTCACGCCCTCCTTGCCCACCTGCACGACGGGCGAGAGGTGGTGTCCGGCGGCGCGCAGGGTCTTGCGCAGCCGGGTCGAGGCCATCAGGGCGCGCTTCTTCGGGTTCGTGGGAGCAGGCATGTGCGTTCACTTCCTGAGATAGCGGAGCTCGCGGACGAGGTCCACGTGCTCGGGCGCGACCGCGAGGCCGCGCCTGAGGTGGCGCTCGGCGAGGGAGAGGTCCCCCACGAGCTTGGCCATCTGGCCGAGGAACAGGTACCCCGGCGCGCAGCGGGAGTTCCGGCGGAGCCCCTCCTCGATGGAGGCGGCGCTCGCCGCGTGCTGCGCCCGCGGCTCGCTCGCGACGAGGAACTCGCACCACGCCGCCCAGATCGCGAACTCCGGCTCGTCGGCGTTGAGCACGATCGCCTCGCGGAGCTTCGCGAGCGCCTCGGCGTAGCGGCGGGCGCGGACGAGGACGGTCGCCGCCTGGAACACGTTCTCGGCCTGGAGGATCCGCATGACGTCCACGTCTGCGGCCCCGCCGGACGCGAGCTCTTCCTCGTACTTCGCGCGCTGCGCCTCGTCACCGAGCACGCTCCACGCGGCGCTCACCTTCGCGAACACGTCGGCGCAGAGCGCACGCACCTCGGCGGGGGCGTCCGCCGGGACCGCGTCCGGGTGGTAGGTCTTCGCGAGCCGGAAGTAGGCGACCTTCACCTGCGCCGCAGTCGCCGCGCGCTTCACGCCCAGGACCTCGAAGTGATCGGCGCTCGCGAGCCCCTCGAGGAGGACTCGGAGCTCCCCGGCGTCGAGCGGAGGAGGAGGCGGCGGGGGCGCGCTCGGGCGGGACCCCGCGGGCGCCGCCGGCGGACGGGTGGCGGCGGGCGGGGGTCGCGGAGCGACGGGGGATGGCTTCGCGGGCGAGGCGGGTCGCGCGGCGGGCGGTCCGGGCGAGGGCATGGGCGAAGTCGCGGCCGAGGGCGCGCGCGCGGCGGGAGTGGCGACCGGGGGCGGGCTCGCAGTGGGAGCCGGGCCGCGCGGGGCCGCCCGCGGGGCCGCCCGCGGCGCTCCGAACGCGAGCAGCTCGGCCTCGGCGAGCAGGAACGCGACGCGGAGGAGGGTCGCGGCCTCGGCCGGCTGCGCCGCCGCGAGCTCGGCCGGGCTCCGCCCGTCGAAGCTCCCCGCGGCGCGCGCCTCCTGCGGCGTGAGCCGCAGGTCCTCGAGCCGCACGCGTCCGACGACGCGCGAGGCGGCGCGCGTCATGCGCTCGCCGAGGCGCCGCTCCGCGCCGACGACGTCGAGCGCGCGCACCGCGGCGGAGACCATCGCGTAGGGATTGCCGAGCGGAAAGCCCGACGGCGGCGGCGCCACGCCCGGCTCCCATCCCCAGCTCCCCGCCTCGAGCGCGAGAGCGCGCGCGACGATGGCGGCGCCGTGGTCGGCGAGGAAGACCGCGATGTCCGCCGGCGCGACGAGCCGCTCCGCGAGGAGGGCGGAGACCAGGTCGCCGCCCGTGCCGGCGCGCGCGCCCTCCGCGCGCACGAGCTGCTCGGGGGTGAGCGCTCCGCGCCGCGCCAGGAACCGGCCGAGCTCGTCCTCGGGTGCGGCCGAGGCGGCGTGCTCGACGGCGCCGCGGCGGAAGGTGAGCGCGTACCGCGCCTGACCCGACGCGAGCGCGAGGCGGCCGTGCGCCTGGTTCGCGGCGGCGAGCAGGAAGAGCCGGAGCGCGCCGTCGCTCGCGAGCGTCCCCTCGCGCGGCAAGCCCGCCGCGATCGCGGCGGCGGCGGTGACCTCTCGCTCGGCGAGGCCGTACGCCGCGCGCGGCGCAGCGGCCTCCGGCGCGCCCGCCGCCGCGGGGGCGGTGCCCGGCGGCGGCGGCGTGGGGCGGGCGGGCGGAGGACGGTA
>NZ_JALCYX010000031.1:0-50005 GCF_022690695.1 Anaeromyxobacter sp. SG17 | reverse complement strand
AGGCCTGCGGCGCCGGGGCGGCGTCCGCGTGCGCCTCGCCGGCCGGCGCGGACCGGCGCGACTCCGGGGAAGCGCCGGCGCGGCCCTCGTCCTCGAGCGGCTCGGCGCGGCGGAGCGGCGCGACGGGGCGGAGCTCGCGCTCGGGGAAGACCGCCACCCCGACGACGCCGACGTCGCGCGCATCGCCGGTGAGCGCCGCGTACGAGCGCGGCACGCTCGAGAAGCGGAACGCCGCGACGGACTCGCGGCTCGTCCGGAACCCGTCGATGGCCACCTCGGACCAGCCCTCCACGAGGTACCCCCGCTTCGTCCACGTCGCGGGACGTCCGTCGATCACGTCGCGGCCGTCGACCGACACGACCACCTCCACGCGGCGGCCGGAGTCGTTCCGCACACGCACGAGGTACCTCCCGCCGAGCGAGCCGAGGACGTAGGTGCGCCCGCGGTGGGAGAAGGTCGGCAGCGCCCTGCCCTCCTCGTCGGTGAGCTGGATGGAGTAGGGCCCGGCCTGCGCGGGCCGCTCCGGCGGACGGGCGGTGGCGCGGGCGCCGGGAACTGCGCACAGCAGGGCAAAGGCAGCGGCGAGGACGTGTACACGGACGTGCATGGTCGGCTCCTCTCTCTCGCGAGGTGAACGGACGAGCGGGCGAAAGGATCTACGGACGCCGTCCGGGTGACACGGGGGCATGCGCGACGCGGATGACGCGTTGCGTCCGCCGGGCGAGGTGCGGACATTCGCGCCATGCCCACGCCACGCGACGCCGTAGCCGTGCTCGAGGACGATCACCGTGAGGTCGAGGAGCTCTTCCAGGCCTTCGAGCGCTCCCGGAGCGCCACGCACCGGGAGGACCTCGCCGCGAGGATCGTCCGCGAGCTCTCGATCCACGCCTCGATAGAGGAGCAGCTCGTCTACCCGCGCGTGCGGCAGGTGGTCGACGGCGCGTCCAAGGAGCCGGCGGTCCTCGTCGCCCTCGAGGAGCACCACGTCGCGAAGCTCGCGCTCACCGAGATCCGCACCCTGCGGGCGACCGACCCTCGCTTCGACGCCAAGGTCCGCGTGCTCATCGCGAGCGTGCGCCACCACGTCGAGGAGGAGGAGCGCGACCTCCTTCCTGCGATGGAGCGCGCCTACACGACGGAGGAGCTGCGAGAGCTCGGCGCCGCGCTCGAGCGCGCGAAGCGGATCGCTCCGACGCGGCCCCATCCCTTCGCGCCGGACGAGCCGCCCGGCGCCATGTTCGCAGGGCTCGCCGCCGGCGCCCTCGACCGCAGCCGCGACGGCCTGGCCCAGCTCGTCGACATGGCGGTGGACATGAGCCGGCAGC
Source organism: Anaeromyxobacter sp. SG17 (assembly GCF_022690695.1). NCBI lineage: Bacteria > Pseudomonadati > Myxococcota > Myxococcia > Myxococcales > Anaeromyxobacteraceae > Anaeromyxobacter > Anaeromyxobacter sp. SG17. The sequence goes on along the minus strand of NZ_JALCYX010000031.1, from coordinate 48,680 downwards.
TCGTGGACTCGGCGCTCCGCCGTGGCGAGGACGCGGTGCGCCGCGCGCGCGGGCGCCTCACGCGCAGGCTCGAGGAGGCGCGGGCGGAGGTGCAGCCCGAGGCGGTCGAGCGGCGGATACGGCGCGGCGTGCGCGCGGCCCGGCGCGCTCAGCAGCGGATCGGCGAGGGCGTAGAGGAGGTCGGTCGCGAGCTCCAGCCGGAAGCCGCGCAGTAGCGTCGCGCGCCCGCGCCCGGGGTCCGACCGCGCCCTACCCGGCCGCGCCTCGGCGCACTCGCGCGCCCTTGTGGCTCCTCGACCGCCCGTGCGAGGTTCCCGGCCCGGCTGCCCGCCTCACGGTGCAGCCTCGACCTCGTTCCTCGCCCGGGAAGGGCTCCGGAGCCCGCATGAAGACCCTCGTCGCCTCCGTCATGGCCGTCGCGCTCCTCGGAACCGGCTGCATCGTCCACGGCGGCCCGGTCTACCGCCGGTCCAGCAGCGGCGCCGTGGCTGCGCCCGCGAAGAGCTGCCCGCCCGGTCACCGCTGGAGCGACGGCCGCTGCCACTCCAAGGGCAAGGGGCACGACCGGTAGCGCGGCAGCGCGCCGCCTACGGGGTCGGCTCAGCCGGTCGCGCCGCGCCAGCGGAGAAAGGCCGCGGACCGCCTCCGCGCGCGCGCACGCCACAGCTGCGCGAGCGAGAGCGCGAGGCCCGCGGCGAGGAGCACGAGCATCCCGCGGAGATACGCGTCGTTGATGGGGGTGCGCGGCGCGAGCCGGAGCGCGAGCGCCCCGAATCCTGCGAGCGCGCCGGTGAGCGCGACGAGCTGCGCGGACACGGCGGCGCGCCAGCAGCGCCACGAGCCCGCGAGCAGCGAGTAGCCCGCCCACAGGAGGACGAGGCCGCAGAGCCCCTCGACGACGGTGGCGAGGGGGATGTGCGGCTCCTCGATCCGGAGGGCGCCGAGCGCGAGCGGGTGCCCGTGGTGGGCAGCGGCGAAGACGAGGAACGTCGTCGCCTCGGCGACCAGGATGAGGCCGAACAAGGCGGCCCCGGGCGTCGTCCGGCGCGGTGTTGCCATCCCTCCTCCTCCCCGAGCCGGCTCCTGGAGCGCGAACGGCTCGCCTGGAGATCGTAAGCACGACGCGCCGCGTGGGACCCGGGAGGTCGCCCGGCGCCCGTGGCCCAGGCGATCGGGGAGACGGCCGGTGCATGGGGATGTGCTAGCGTCACCGCGTGCTCCGCCGCCCCCCGCAGAGCGTCGTCCTGGCGATCGCCTCGGCCGGCGTCGTCGGCGCCGAGGCCCTGGCGCTGGGCGTCTGGTGCGTCCGGCTCCTCGGGCAGGGTGAGGCGATGCTGCGCTCCGCCGCGACCGCGGTCCTGTGCCTCCTCGTCGCGGGCGGGATCGTCGCGTTCATCCGCGGTGCGCTCCTCCAGCGCCCCGACGTCCGCATGACTGCGGTCGGCTGGACCATGCCGATCGCGGCGTGCCTGGGCGTGTTCGCGATGCTCATCGGGCTCGTGGCCGCGCTGCTCTCGGCCCGCACGGCCGCGCTCCCCCTGCTCGCGTTCGCGCTCGTGGTGGTCCTGCCGATCGGGACGATCGGCGTCGCGCTCCTGCGCCCGTCGGCGCGCGCGTGGTTCGACGCCGGCGCCGAGCGGGAGAGACGGTCCCGCCGCGCCTGAGGCCCCGGCTGGCCTGGTCGTCTCGTGCGGCTGGCGGCCCCCCGTGCGCCTGTCCGCGTTCCGCAATATCCTGCGGGCATGGCGACCGAGCCCATCCGACTGTTCGTGACCGGCGGCACCTTCGACAAGGAGTACGACGAGCTGACCGGGCGCCTGTACTTCAAGGACACGCACGTCCACGAGATGCTGCGGCTCGCGCGCTGCCGCGTCGAGACGCGCGTGCGGACGCTCATGATGATCGACAGCCTCGACATGACCGACGCGGATCGCCGCGCGATCGTCGAGAACTGCCGGAGCGCCGCCGAGCAGCGCCTCGTGATCACGCACGGGACGGACACCATGGCCGAGACCGCCCGCGCGCTCCTGGACGCGGGGCTCGGCAAGACGATCGTCCTGACCGGCGCGATGGTCCCCTACGCGTTCGGCTCCTCGGACGGGCTCTTCAACCTCGGCAGCGCGATCTCGTTCGCGCAGGTGCTGCCGCCCGGCGTCTACGTCGCGATGAACGGCCGCGTCTTCCCGGGCGACCACGTCCGGAAGAACCGGCAGAGCGGCATCTTCGAGGAGGTGTGACCCGCCCGGGCGCTCGCGCCCCGGAGCCGCCCGAGGGAACGTCCGGGCCATGGCTCCTTCCGAACCGCGATGGGAACTCCTCTACTGGCCGGGCCTCCAGGGCCGCGGCGAGTTCGTCCGGCTCGCGTTCGAGGACGCGGGCGTCCCGTACGACGACGTGGGGCGCATGCCCGACTCGGAGGGCGGCGGCGCCGCCGCGATCGAGCGGCTGCTCGAGGAGCCCGGGCCGTGGCTCACACCGCTCGGGCCCCCGGCGCTCCGGCACGGCGAGGTCCTCGTCGCGCAGACCGCCGCGATCCTGCAGTACCTCGCGCCGCGCATCGGCGTCGTCCCGGAGGACGAGGCGAGCCGGCTGCGCGCGCACCAGATCCAGCTCACGATCGCCGATCTCGTCGCCGAGACCCATGCCACGCATCACCCCGTCGCGACCTCCCTCTACTACGAGGCCCAGCGGCGCGAGGCGAAGCGCAACGCGGAGGCGTTCGTGCGCGAGCGCATCCCGCTCTTCCTGCGGTACCTCGATCGCGCGCTCGACTCGAACCCCGCCGGCGGCGGGAGGTGGCTCGTCGGGAGCGACTGCAGCTACGCCGATCTCTCGACGTTCCAGATCATCGCCGGGCTCCGCTACGCGTTCCCGAACGCGATGCGCCAGCACGAGCGGAGCTTCCCGCGGCTCGCCGCCCTGCACGACGCCGTCGCCGCGCGACCGCGCATCGCGGCGTACCTCGCGTCCGACCGCCGCCTCCCTTTCAACGAGTGGGGCATCTTCCGGCACTACCCGGAGCTCGATCTCGGAACCGCGGCCCGGACCGGCCGCGCGCGCGCCCGGAAGGCGGGCCCGAAGAAGGCCGCAGCCCGCTCGAAGATCGTGCGCCGCGCGCCCGCCGGGAAGTCTCGCGCCGCTGCGACCGTCCGCGGCAAGGGTCGGAAGCCACGGCGGGAGGCGTGAGGCGGACCGGGCGGGCGGACCCGCGCGAGGGACCCCATTCGAACTCTTTCCGCGCAGTGACGTTCGCGGCCAACTCACCACCTCGAAGGCCACCCGAACCCGGAGTTGACCATGAAGCGGATCGCCCTCGCCCTCCTCCTCGGCTCGCTCGCCACCCCCGCCCTCGCCGCGACGAAGACCTACCAGGTGACCGGTCCGGTCCTCGAGGTCACCGAGGACAGCGTCACCGTCCAGAAGGGCAAGGAGAAGTGGGAGATCGCCCGCACGCCCGACACGAAGATCACGGGCGAGGTGAAGAAGGGCGAGAAGGTGACGGTCGAGTACCGGATGACGGCGACCAGCGTGGAGGCGAAGCCGGCGGGCAAGGCGAAGAAGTAGCGCGCGACGTTCGGTGAAGGTGCGGCGGCGGCGCGGGCGCGCCGCTATCTTCCTCGCGTGCCCGGCCGCCCGCTCTCGCTCCGCGCCCTGAACCGAGCCACCCTCGCGCGCCAGCTGCTCCTCGCCCGCCAGCGCGTCCCCGTGCTCCGCGCCATCGAGCGGCTCGCCGGCCTGCAGGCGCAGCTCGCGCGACCGCCGTTCATCGGCCTCTGGTCGCGGGTCGAGGGGTTCCGCCGCGAGGAGCTGAGGCGGCTCGTCGCGTCGCGGGCGGTGGTCCGCGGGCCGCTCATGCGCGCGACGCTCCACCTCGTCACCGCCGCGGACTTCCTCGCCTTCCGCGGTCCCCTCCAGCCCGCCCTGGACGCCGCGTCCAGGATCGTCGCGGACCGCCTCGTGAACGTGGACCTCGCGCGGGTGATCGCCGCGGCCCGCGCGCTTTTCGAGGAGGAGCCGCGGACCTTCGACGAGCTCCGGCCGCTGCTCGGCGCGCGGTTCCCGGGGGTGGACCTTCGCGCGCTGGCCTACGCCGTGCGCACCCAGCTCCCGCTCGTGCAGGTCCCGAGCGAGGACGCGTGGGCGTTCCATGGCTCGGGGCGCTTCGCGGTGGCGGAGGCGTGGCTCGGTGAGGCGATCCCGGACGAGCGCTCCCCGGAGGCGCTCGCCGTCCGCTACCTCGCCGCGTTCGGCCCCGCGACCGCGGCGGACCTGCAGGCGTGGTCGGGCCTCGGGAGGCTCGACGGCTCGCTCGCGGCGATCCGGCCGAAGCTGCGGAGCTTCCGCGACGAGGACGGGCGGGAGCTCCTCGATCTCCCCCGCGCTCCCCGTCCGCCGGAGGACACGCCCGCGCCCGTGCGGTTCCTGCCGGAGTGGGACAACCTGCTGCTCGCCCATGCCGACCGCCGCCGCGTCGTGGCCGAGGCGCACCGGAAGGCGCTCACCACGAAGAACCTGGTCGTCCCTCCGACCTTCCTCGTGGACGGGTTCGCCGCCGGCAGGTGGCGGATCGCGGGTACCGGCAAGCGCACGAAGCTCGAGCTCGAGCCGTTCGCGCCGCTGTCGAGACGCACGCGGGACGCGCTCGAGGAAGAGGGCGCGCGGCTCGTCGGGTTCGTGGTGAACGACGAGGAGGCGGCTCCCGCGCGGGGGCGGCGGGGGTGACCGCGACCTCGACCGCCGGCGCGCGCTCCGGCGACCGTCATCGCAATGGCGCGCGTGAGAAGTAGACTCCCGGAATGACCACCTCCCCGCTCCGCGACCTCGTCGCACGCTGGCGCGACGATCCCGGCGGCACCTACCGCACCTGGTTCACGTGGGACGAGCGGCTCAAGAACTTCCGCTCCATTCGCCGCGGCATCGAGAAGGTCGTCGCGGAGATCGAGGCGGGCGCGTTCGGCAACGTCTACAAGGGCTCGTCCCTCGAGACCGCCGTCGGCGCGATCGCCGAGCAGCGCCAGATCTTCAAGGGCGCCGACCACGCGTTCCTTTGGAAGCCCAAGCTCCGCATTCCCGACATCTACGAGGACCGCGAGAACCAGCTCGCTTTCGGCCGGTTCCTCGGTGCCTGCCTGTGCTGCGGCGGCGAGGAGGCGCTGCTCGCCGAGGTCCGCCGGCTCGCCGCTCGCCGGATCAAGGGGCTGGGCCCCGCCGCGGCGAACCTCCTCTACTTCCTGCACCCCACGCTCGCGCTGCCCTTCAACACCGCCATCGTGAACGGCTACAACGCGCTCGCGGGCGCGAAGGTGAAGCTCGGGCGGTGGGACGACTACCTCGCGCTCCGCGAGGGCGCGCTCCGGCTCGTGGCCGAGCACCGGGACCTCCTCTCGAACGACCTCGGCGCCGTGGCAGGCCTCCTGTTCGACGTCGGCTCGGGCCGCTACCGCGCGCCGCCGCGCGCCGACGACGCAGCCGCGCTCACCGCCTGGCAGGCGGATCTCGCGAAGGTGCGCGAGGAGAGCGCGAAGGAGCGGAAGACGCGGGAGGCCGCGTCGGCAGGCGACCGGACTCACACCGAGATCCAGGCCTGGCTGCGCGACCTGGGGCGCGCGCTCGGCTATGGGGTGTGGATCGCGTCGAACGATCGAAACCGGCCCTGGGGGGATGGCCGCCTGTGCGATGGATGCCTCGCGGAGCTGCCGCCGTCACTCGCGGGCGGCGCCGGATCGGGGTTCATCCCGCTCATCGACGTCCTCTGGCTGGAGCCAGGATCCGGCCGCGTCGAGGCTGCCTTCGAGGTGGAGCACACCACGACGATCCAGACGGGCGTGATGCGCATGCTCGATCTCGCCGAGACGCAGGCGGGAGGCCTCCGCGGGATCTTCCTGGTCGCGCCGGACGATCGCGAGGACGACGTGCGGCGGCAGCTCTCCCGCCCGGCGTTCCGACGGATCGGCGAGCTCGACGTTCGCTGGCTCCCCTACGGCGAGCTCGCGCGGAACCGGGAGGCGATGGCGCGGTTCGGGACCGGCCTGAAGGCAGTGGCGAGGCGGCTCGGCTGAAGGGCGGTGGAACGTCCAGGCGCGCGAGCACGCTCCTCGAGCCGGGATCGACCCTCGTCTGGGTGTGAACGTCGCGGGCGAAATATCGCTGTCGGACCCGCGTACGATTTCTCGCCCCGGAGGTCCCCATGCGCGTATTTCCGATCGTGGCGTCCCTCGCTGTCACCATGCCCCTCGTGCTCGCCGTCGCGCCCGCAGCCGCGATCGCCGCCGACACGAAGCGCAGCTGCGACGTGGAGATCACCGGCAAGGACGAGATCGTCCGGAGCGGCGACGTCGTGGTCTCCGCCGGCGAGCACCCCCGGCACGTCGTCGCGCTGAGCGGGAGCGTACGCGTCAAGAGGGGCGCGACCGTCGACGAGGCCGTCGCGCTCGGTGGAGACGTCGTCATCGAGAGCGACGCTGCGGTCACGGGCGACGTCACCGCCGTGGGCGGGAACGTCCGCCTCGAGAAGGGCGCGCGCGTCGAGGGGAACGCGACCACCGTCGGCGGCAAGCTGCTCGTCGCGCAGGGGGCTGCGCTCCAAGGGGAGCGCCACTCCGTGGAAGCCATGATCGACGGGGAGAGCCTGGCGCAGCGCGTCGTCGGGGCCGTGTCGGCCGCGCTGCGCGACGCGGACTGCCACGTCCGGATCCGCAAGGAGTAGGGGCCGCACGCGCGCGGCGTGATAGGACCGTCGCATGCCGCTCTTCTCGCGCCGCCTGCCGCACGTCCTCACGCAGAAGGATCTCGTCCTGCTGCTCGCGCCGACCTATGCGGCGGCGCGCAGCGTGGACGAAGAGGAGGCACAGGACCGCCTCGCGCAGGCGCTCGCCGTGCCGGCGGCGCTGGACGACGTGTACCGCGGGTTCTCGGAGGCGCTCCGCGCGCTCCAGGGCCCGCGGACGACCGAGGACCAGCTCATGGACAAGCTCTCCGCGGGCGTGCTCGCGCGCCGCGCGCGCGCCAAGCCTGCCCCGGCGACGCCGGCCGTCTCGGCGGTGCTCGTGCGGCTCGACCTCGAGATCGGCCTCGCCGCCGAGGCGATGCGCGGGACGCTCGCCACGCCGCGCGGCAAGGCGCTGCTCGACGAGGGGCTGCGTACGCTCGGCGCGCACGTCGTGAAGGATTTGCTGAAGTAAGAGGCACGTTCACCGGCCGACGCGCCCCCGCGACCCCAGAGCGACCGCCCGACGACGGCCCGGCTGAGGACGATCGGGCGCCGAGTGGCGCGAGCGCGGCCGGGAGGTCGACCGCGCTCGCGAGCCGCTACTTCCCGCCGTGCTCCTCGTGAAGCTTGCGAATCTGCGCCTCGCTGAGCTTCGTCAGCTTCACCGCCTTCGCGTCCTTCCGCTCGGCCTCCGGCACCTTGTTGATCGCGTCCTCGGGGCTCTTCGCCTCGGTGGTGAGGTACATCGTGTGGTCGCCCGACATGCAGCCCCACTCCGCCTTGCCGAGCAGCTTCTTGTCCTTCGCGACCTCGTCCATCCGCGCGAGGCACTCCTCCGGCGTGTGCTTCACCGTCACGAGGTACTTGCCCTTCCCCTCTCCTGCCATCGTGGTGTCGGCCGCCAGGCTCGGCGCCGCCGCGATGAAGAGCGCCGCGATCGTCGTCGTCCACAGGGCGAGCTTCATGAGCGTCTCCTCCTTTCACGCGCCCCCATACGCCTCCCTCCCGCCCGGCGCACGCCCACGACCGCGACGCCCGAAGGGCTGGGAGGCGCCTGGAGCGTGCACCCGACCGAGAGTACCGCTCCGCGGACCGACCGCCCGCGGCGCGGTCTCTCCTGCCGACCGCTCCTCCGAATGGCTCGCAACAACATGTCCCGGCGGCGGCACGATGCCTGCTTTGCCGCCGTTCTCATGACTGCTCCTCGCCGCGTTTTGCCAGGCACCGTCTACCTGATCACGCGGCGCTGCTCGGAACGCCGCTTCTTCCTTCGCCCGTCCAAGATCATCAACGAGATCTTCCTCTACGTCCTCGCCCTCGCAGCCCGTCGCCACGGCGTCCTCGTCCACGTGTTCTGCGTCCTCTCCAACCACGCGCACCTCATCGTCACCGATCCCGAAGGACGCCTCCCGGCTTTCATGCAGTACCTGGACTCTCTCGTCGCACGCGCGGTGAACGCCTCGCTCGGCCGCTTCGAAAGCTTCTGGGCGACCGACGGGAGCTACAGTGCGGTCGAGCCGCTCGATGCTGAGGACGTCCTCGCGAAGGCTGCGTACGTGCTCGCCAATCCCGTCGCCGCCGGACTCGTCAGGCGGGGCGCGGAGTGGCCGGGTCTCTGGACTGCCCCAGAGCAGATCGGGACCATCAAGCTCGTGGCCCGAAGGCCGAGCTTCTTCTTCGACCCCAAAGGCTACCTCCCGGAGACTGTCGAGCTCGAGCTCTCAGCCCCGCCGGGCTTCGCCTCTGCGGACGAGTTCCGTGCCTCGCTCTCGGCCGCCGTGCAGGAGCTCGAGAAGAGGCACCACCAGGAGATCGCCACCAAGGGCCGCCGGTTCGTCGGCGTCACGCGGGTGCTGGCGCAGAACCCGTTTGCGAGCCCGCCTGCCGGAGAGCCTCGCTTCGAGCTCAAGCCCCGGATTGCCGCGCGCGACAAGTGGAAGAGGATCGAGGGCCTCCTCCGCCTCCGGTCCTTCCTCGTCGAGTACCGGCAGGCCTTGGTCGAGTGGAGCTCGGGTGTGCGGACCGTGGTCTTCCCCGCCGGCACCTACCACCTGCGCCTTTTCCACGGCGTGCGGTGCGCCGGCGCAGCGTAGGATCCGCTCTCGCTCACGGACTCAGTGGGTCGGTTCCGCGCGCTTCCATGGCAGGGGTGCGCGCGCAGCCAGCGAAACTCGCGTCCACAGCCCGAAAGCGCGTCGAAACGTCACTCGCAGGCGGGCGTGAGTCGCCGGACTGCCTAACCATGACGCCGAGATTGCGCATCGAGCGCCCTCTCCTGCCGTATCCGCCGCTGGTTACTCTCGGTCTGGCCGAATACTCTCGAATACTCTCGGTCTGGCCGAACGCTGGTTACTCTCGGTCTGGCCGAAGCGAAGCGAAGAGGTCAGCGCGAACCCCGCGCCCTGACCGCGTCTCCCACCAGGAGCGCCGCCGGGTAGAACACCTGCTCCTCGGTGCGCGCGTGGAGCTGGAGGTCCTTCGCGAGCTGCTCGACCTTCGCGTTCCCCGCCTTCCTCGCCGTGGCCTCGAGCTTCTTCGCCGCGGCGCCGATGGCCTCGTGCTCCTTCAGCATCTTCGGGAGCTCCTCGCGGAGCGCGTCGGTGAGCTTCAACACCTCCGCCATCTTCGCGTCGTACTTCCCGGCCGCGAGCGGCTCGAGCAGCGCGAGGGGCGGGAGCGCGATCTCCTCCTCCCGGACGAAGTGCGGGTGGAGCACCTCGGCGAGCGCTCGCGCGGCCTGCCCGACCGCCGCAGGTGCCTTCGTCGCGCGCACGAGCTCCTCGTGGATCTTCGCGTGCTCTGCGCGCATGGAGTCCGGGATCTGGAACGGCGCCGCTGCGTGAGGTGCCTCGGCCTCCTGCCCGTGCTGCGCAGCGGCCGGTCGCGCGTGCGCGGCGGCCGCCAGCACGAGGGCAGGAGCGATCGACGTCCAGGAGAGCAGCCGGCGGGCTCGAACGGGCTTCCCATCGCGCATGGCAGGACCTCCGCGTGTCGTGTAACCACACGGCGCCCACGGGCGCGCGGATCCTTGCCGCACTCCGACGAACGAACCGACGTGGGTGAGCGCGGCCGGTCGGTGACGCCCTACCCCACCCTGACCGTCCCGAGCTCGGTCCCTTCCCCGTCCACCGTGTGGACCGCGCAGGCGAGGCATGGATCGAAGGAGTGAATGGTCCGCAGCGCCTCGAGGGGCAGCTTGGGGTCGGCGATCGGATTCCCGACCAGCGCCGCCTCGTACGGCCCGGCCTGCCCCTTCCCGTCCCTCGGCCCGGCGTTCCAGGTCGACGGCACCACCGCCTGGTAGTTCTTGATCGCGCCGTCCTCGATGACGACCCAGTGCGACAGCGCCCCGCGCGGCGCCTCGTGGAACCCGAACCCCCGCACCTCGTTCTTCGGGAAGGTCGGCGCGTTGAACACCGCCGTGTCGCCCCGGCCGATGTTCTCGACGAGGAGCTGCCAGTGCTTGAGGGCGAGCTCGGCGAGGACCGCGGTCCGGATGGCGCGCGCGGCGTGGCGGCCGAGCGTGGAGTGGAGCACGGCCGGTGTGAGCTTCGCGCCCGCCACCGTCCCGGCCACGTCGAGGCAGCGGTCGGCCCAGAAGCGGATGCGCGGGTGGCCGAGCGCGTAGCCGACGAGCACCTGCGCCAGCGGACCGACCTGCATCGGCCTGTCCTGGAAGCGCGGCGCCTTCACCCACGAGTACTTCCCCTCCGGCTGCCAGTCCTGGACCTTCGGGACCGTCTCCTCCGCGAACGGACTCTTCTGCCAGTCCCCTTCGTAGAACGATCGCGCGATCGACTCCGTGACGTTGTCGCGGAAGTACGGATCGCTGAACGAGGAGAAGGGCCGCGCGGTGGAGAGGTCGCCCGCCATGATCGTCCCGCCGGGCAGATCGAACTTCGTCCCGGGCGCGTCGATGGGCAGGTCGGGGACGGAGAGGTAGCTCGTCACGCCCGCGCCGTGGCGCAGCCAGTCGGGGTACATACCGGCCACCGCGCAGACGTCGGCGAAGTACGCCTGGTGCACGAACGCCTGCACCTCCTCGAGCAGCGTCTTCACCTGGTACAGCTTCTCCATGTTGAGCGCGGCGGGGCTGTCCAGGTTGATCGCGTTCGCGACGCCGCCGACGGCGAGGTTCTGGATGTTGGGCGTCTTGCCGCCGAGGATCGCGACCGCCTGGTTCGCCTTGCGCTGCACGTCGAGCGCCTGCAGGTAGTGCGCGACCGCGAGGAGGTTCACCTCCGGCGAGAGGCGCATCGCCGGGTGACCCCAGTAGCCGTTCCGGAAGATCCCGAGCTGCCCCGCCTTCACGAAGCCGTCGAGCTTGGCCTTCACGGCCGCGAGGGCGGCCCGCGAGTTCCCCGGCCAGGACGAGAGGCTCCCGCCGAGCGCGGCGGCCTTCGCCGGATCGGCCTCGAGCGCGCGCGTCACGTCCACCCAGTCGAGCGCGGAGAGCTGGTAGAAGTGCACCACGTGGTCGTGCAGCGCGTGGGCGGCGACGAGCAGGTTGCGGATGAGCTGCGCGTTCAGCGGGATCGGCAGCCCGAGCGCGTTCTCCACCGCGCGCACCGACGCGATCGCGTGGACAGTCGTGCACACCCCGCAGATGCGCTGGGTGAACACCCACGCGTCACGGGGGTCGCGGCCCTTCAGGATGAGCTCCATCCCGCGCCACATCGTGCCGCTCGACCAGGCCTTGCGGACGGCGCCGCCGTCCACCTCGATGTCGATGCGCAGGTGCCCCTCGATCCGGGTGACCGGGTCGATCGTGATGCGCTGGCTCGTCATGATGCCGCTCCTTCCTGGACCCCGGCGGGCAGGCGCTCCGCCGCGGCGACGCTCACGCCGGCGAGGATCGGGAAGCGCCGCACCGCCACGATGTAGAGCATCGTCTCGGTGGCGATGAAGCCGAGGGTGATGAGGATCTCCCCGAGCGACGGGAAGTACCGCCAGCCGTGGCCCGGCTGAAAGGCGACCAGGAACGCGTCGATGCGGTAGAGCGCGCCGCCGGCGAGCGCGAGGAGCGCCGCCTGGAGCTGGGTGACCGGGCTCGCGTGGACCCACTGCTGCAGGAAGAGTCCCGCCGCGGAGAGGAGGAGCAGCGTCTCGGCCCAGAAGAAGAACGACAGCGTCCCCGAGGTGACGGTGAGGCCCAGGCGCCCGGCGCCCATCAGCCCGGCGAACCGCACCGCGACGAAGGCGAGGATCACGCCCGCGATGAACACGCCGAGCGAGCCGAGCAGCCGCGTCTCGAGCGGCCGCCCGAACGCGGCGCTCGAGAAGATCGTCTCGAAGTACAGCACGGCGTAGCCCATGCCGAACGCGGTGAGGAGGAAGAGCAGCGGCAGCGCGCCGGTGTGCCACAGCGGGTGGACCTTCGTGCCGGCGACGACGAGCAGCGAGCCGAGGCTCGACTGGTGCATCGTGGGGAGCACGAGCCCCAGCGCGATCACGAAGGGCAGCGCGCGCGAGAGCCGCGGCAGCCAGCGCGCCGCGAACGCCTCGCGCCGCAGATGCCTCCCGCGGGCCCAGCGCTCGAGCAGGGCCGGCGAGAGCTCCACGAGGAGCACCGCCAGGTACGCCATGATGCAGAGCGCGACCTCGAGGAGGATCGAGCTCGTGTTCCAGCGCCACGGCATGAGCGGGACCTTCCACAGCGCCCAGTAGCGGCCGACGTCGAACATGACCGCGATGCCCGCGACGGAGTAGCCGAGCGCGCTCGTCAGGATCGCCGGCCGGACGAGCGGGTGATAGCGGCCGCGGTTCAGGACGAAGACGAGGAGCGCGATGGCGTACCCGCCGCTCGCGAGCCCGGTCCCCACCACCACGTCGAAGGCGATCCAGAGCCCCCACGGATAGCCGTCGTTCATCGCGGTGACCGCGCCGAGCCCCCGCGTGAACCGCACGACGCCGACCGCGGTCGCCGCGGCCCACAGGACCAGCATGACCTTGAAGGTCGGCGTGAGGAGCCGCCCTCCCACCGCGCGCGCTCCCGACGTCATGGCTCCTCCTCCCCGCCGCCGCTCGCGCGCCGGTTGCGCCAGGTGACCCAGGCGAGCGCCCCGAAGAGCGCCACCGGCGCGACGAAGCCCTGATAGATGCCGTGCTGGATCGTCTCGCCGAGCGCGGGCACCGGCTCCGGCCCCAGGGCTGGCAGGCCGAGCGCCGTGAACGGCAAGGCGGAGAGGACGAGCACGCCCGTGCCGCCCCCCTCGCGCTCGCCGTACACCCCGCCGCGGTAGCGCCCCGGCTCCGCGTCGAGCCGCCGGTGCGCCTCGGCGCGAAGCTCGGCGCGCGTGCCGAACACCACCGCGTCTCGCGGACAGGCCTCGGCGCAGGCCGCGCCCTTGCCCTCGCGCCAGCGGTGCCGGCAGAGCTCGCACTTCACGATGCGCGGCGTCGCGGACGACCACTGGAAGCGGGGCACGTTGAACGGGCAGGCCACCTGGCAGTAGCGGCAGCCGACGCAGCGGTCCACGTCGTACGCCACCACGCCGCGCTCGCCCTTGTGGAGCGCGCCGAGCATGCACACGGAGACGCAGGCGGGGTCCGCGCAGTGCATGCACTGCGCCTTCACGTACGCGTCGCCCGGCCCGTCGCCCGTTCGCTTGATGATCGTGAGCGTCCGGTCGTTCAGATCGAGCGGCGCGTCGTAGGGCGCGCCGTCCACGAGCTTCACGTCCTCCGGGAGGGCGTTCGCCTCGCGGCAGCGCGCGACGCAGCCGCGGCAGCCGACGCAGCGGGTCGAGTCGAAGAGGAGCCCGAGATCGTCCCCGTGCGGCGGCTTCGGGGCGCGGGCCGAGGCGGGCGCGGGGGCCGCGGCCAGCGCGGCGGCGCCGCCGAGCGTCCCGAGGACGGTGCGTCGGGAGACGGTCGGCATGGCCTACTCCTCCTTCGGCGGCTCCCGGGGCTCCTGCCCGGCGAGCTTGCGCGACGAGACGTAGCCCGCGGCGGCGAGGCCACCGACGAGGAGCCCAGCCACGCCCGCGGAGACCGCGCTCACCTCGCCGCGCTCCGGCGAGATCCCCGGGTACGCCATCGGTCCGGTCGGCTTCTGGACCTCGACGGTCGTGTGGAGCGGGACGCGGAACGCGATCTGCTGCTCGGTGCAGCCGACGCAGGGATGGCCGATCCCGATGGGCCAGGCGCCGGGCACCTCGCAGAACGGGAGGAGAGAGCAGTTCGCGTGCGTCTGCGGTCCCTTGCAGCCGAGCTTGTAGAGGCACCAGCCGTTCCGGTGCCCCTCGTCCCCGAACGTCTTCGCGAACCGCCCGGCGTCGAAGTGCGGCCGGCGCGGGCAGTCCTCGTGGATGACGCGGCCGTAGGCGAAGCTCGGCCGGCCCTTGCCGTCGAGCGCGGGGAGCGTGCCGAACGTCGCGAACTGGAGCACGGTGCCGAGGAGGTTGTAGGGGTTCGCCGGGCAGCCCGGCAGCGTCACGACGGTCTTCCCCGCCAGCACCTCCGGCGCGCCGGTCGCGCCGGTCGGGTTCGGCGCGGCCGACGGCACACCGCCCCACGACGCGCACGAGCCGATCGCCACGATCGCCCCGGCACGGCCCGCGACGGTGCGCGCGATCTCGAGCGCGGTGCGGCCTGCGATGGTGCAGTAGCGCCCGCCCTCGCGCGTGGGGATCGCGCCCTCGATGACGCACACGTACTTGCCGTCGTTCTCCGCCATCGCCTTCGCGAGCGCGTCCTCCGCCTGGACGCCGGCGGCGGCGAGGAGCGTCTCGTGGTAGTCGAGCGAGACGAGGTCGAGGATGAGCGCCGCGACGTCGGGGTGGCTCGTGCGCAGGAGCGACTCGGTGCAGCCGGTGCATTCCTGGAAGTGGAGCCAGATGACGGAGGGCTTCTTGCCCTTCGCCACGTCGTCCGCCATGCGCTCGCCCGCCCACGCCGGCAAGCCCACCGCCGCCGCGGCGGTGGTGCAGACCTTCATGAAGTCTCGCCGTGACAGCGAGGAGGTCTCCGCGACCGAGGTCGGGTGCGGCATCGCGCCCTCCTTCCCGCGGGGTGTCCGCGGATGGGTGCGATGATGGGCGCCGTTTTCCGACGCCAACCTTGACCTCCGTCACTCAACGCAAAGAACGCGCGCATTTGTTGCGTTCGTTCGGAATCTCGCGAGGTTGGGCAGTGCGCAAAAATGAGTAGAGCTGCGGATGAACCGCGCTGCCGGACACGACTCTGACCCCTTCGCGTCAGCGCGACGCGGGCGGCGCCGGCGGCCGATCGCCTCGTCACTCAGGCGTGCGCGCGCAGCCGCTCGGCCTCCGGCCGCCGCTCCGCGGCGCGGGCGACGCCGCTCAGGATGGGCAGCCGCTTCACGAGGACGACGTACAGCGCGACGCCTGCGGCGGCGAGGCCGACCGAGAACACGATCTCGGCGAGCGAGGGGAAGTAGCTCCACCCCATACCCGGCGTGAACGCTCCGAGGTAGACGTCGAACCGGTACATCGCCCCGGCCGCGACCGCGAGCTGGGCCGCCCAGAAGAGCAGGCCGGGGTCCTCGCGGTACGAGCGCCGGAGCACCCGCACCGCCGGATACGTGAAGAGGCCCAGCTCGACGAGGAACAGCACCCCGCGCCAGCCGGTGACGTGCCGCAGCGCGCCGCTCGCGGCGAGGTCCCCGACCCGGAGCGCGACGAAGGCGAACGAGAGGGCCGCCATGACGAGCGCGAGCGAGCCGCACAGCCGGACGTCCCGCGTGCGCCGCCAGGCGAGGTGCGAGAGCGTGTCGATCACGATCACGGCGCCGAAGCCCATGCTGAGGCAGGAGAGCAGGAACAGCGCGGGCAGCCAGCCCGTGTACCAGAGCGGGTGGAGCTTCGTCGGAGCGAAGAGGAAGAGCGCGCCGAGGGACGACTGGTGCATGAAGGGCAGCACGATCGCGAGCGCGAGGAGGAAGGGGAACATCCGCTGGAGGCGCGGCAGCACGCGCGCGGCGAGCCGGCCTCGCGCGCCCGGCGCGTCGCGCCAGCGCTCGAGCAGCACGGGCAGCACCTCGAGCCAGAGGACCGCGCAGTAGGCGACGACGCAGAGCGCGACCTCGAGGAGCACCGAGCGCACGTTCCAGCGCGTCGGGACGGCGAGCCCCCACACGCTCCACCAGCGGCCGAGATCGACGAGCACGGAGAGACCGGCGAGCGTGTAGGTGATCGCGCCGGTCAACACCGCGGAGCGCACGAGCGGGTGGTGACGGCCGCGGTTCGCGACGTGCGCGACGAGCGCGAGGCCGAGGGCGCCCGCGCCGACCCCGGTGAAGGTCACGACGTTGAGCGGCTTCCACAGCCCCCACGCGAAGCCGTCGTTCAGCGCGGTGATCGACCCGAGCCCGGCGAACAGCCGGATCGACACGAGGACCGACGCGGCGGCGGCGAGGGCGAGCGCGAGCTTCGTGCCGCGGGTGAGGAGCGGGCCTGCGACGGGAGCCACGGATGCGTGGGCCATGTTCCACCTCCCCGCTCCGGAGGGAGCGGTGAGGGGCCCGCAGCGGCGGACGGCCCCGGGCGGCTGCCGGCCCCGAGCCCTCCGCATCGCAAGGCCGGCGCCAAGGCGCGGACCGGCCGCGCGCCGCACCGAACGCGCGACTGGCGCGCGAATCCTTCACCCGGCGCCGCGCGCGAGCGAGGGGACCCGCCCCGGGCTGTTGCCGTGCTCAACGGCCGGCCGCGGGCAACCGCGCCGAAAGTCGAGGCGAATCGAGGATGACCGGCGGCGATCGCGAGGACCGTCGCGATTCTCCACGGCCGTCGAATCCGTGCACACCCTGGGGAGGGCCCGCTCACCTCTTGGACGGACCCGGACGCGGGAGCTCAGTCGCCGAACCCCGCCTGCGAGCTCGCCGGGTCAGCGCTTCGTCCGGCTCGCCGCCGCGCGCTTGTGGGCCGCCGCCGTCGCCGGCGCGGCTCGCTTCGGCGCCGCCGCCGGCGTCGTCGCCGCGGCGATCTTGCGGGGCGCGGCCGCCGGAGCAGCGGCCGCAGCGTTCCCGGCCGCCGCGAGGGTCGCCTTCCGATCGGGATCGATCTCCGGCGTGAGCAGGATCTCGATGCGCCGGTTGCGCGCGCGCCCGCTCGCGGTCTTGTTCGCGGAGATCGGATCGAACTGCGAGTGCGCCGCGGCGACGAGGCGGCGGCCGGGGACATGGGCGCGCTCCTCGAGGAATCGCACGACCGTGATCGCGCGCGCGGCGGAGAGCTCCCAGTTCGTCGGGAAGCGGTCCGCGAGCCGCGGGGAGATCGGCAGGTCGTCCGTGTGCCCGGACACCTGGATGCGCTTGTCGGCCAGGCGGGCGAGCACCGCTCCCACGCGGGAGAGCACCTCCTCGCCCTGCGTGGAGATCGACGCCTCGCCGACGTCGAAGAGGATCTCGTCGACCATGTCGACCTTGATCCGCCCCTGCTCCTGCGAGAGGCGGATGTTCCCCTTCTCGATCTCCGCCTTCATCTTCTCCTGGAGCTCGTCGAACTCGCCGCGGAGCGTCGCGATCTGCTCGTCCTTCGCCTGCACGTCCTGCGAGAGCTCGGCCTTCGCGGTCGTGAGCTCCTGCTTCTCGATCTCCGTCTGCCCGAGCCGCTGCGCGAGGTCCGCCCGCTGGGCCCGCGCGTCGTCGAGCTCGGCCCGGACCCCCTGGAGGCGCTGCGCCGCGGTGGCTGCCTCGTCGCGCGCGAGCTGGAGCCGGTAGAGGAGCCAGCCCGCGACGCCCGTGCCGGCGAGGAGCGTGAGGACGAGCAGCACCCACGGTGCGCGGCTCGGGCGCCTCGCCTCGACGCGGTCGAGCTCCATCACGTCGCGCGTGTCGAGCAGCTCCGCCTCCTCGAACTTCGGCATGCAGCGCTCCCTTTCGCCGGGGGAAAACGGAGGATTCTTCCACCGAGCGTCAGGAGGCGGGCAAGCGCCAGGGTGGCCGCGCCTACCACACGGCTTGTAGGCAAGGGCGTCCCGTGTCACGCTCGGTTCGTTGCGACACCCACGACCCGCGCCCACAGCGCGCCCCGACTCCCCGTCACCCACCGTCGCCGCCCGCGTCGCGCGCGCGCTGCTCGCCGCGGCCGGCTGGCGCACCGACATCCGCTGGCCGCCGGTCCCGCGCTGCGTGATCGTGGTGTACCCGCACACGTCGAACTGGGACTTCGTCGTCGGATACCTGGCCCGGCTCGCCTCCGCGCTCCCGGTCACCTTCGTCGGGAAGCACACGCTGTTCCGCTGGCCCTTCCGCGGGCTGCTGCGGCGGATGGGCGGCATCCCGGTGAACCGCGCCGATCCCGCCGGGATCATCGAGCTGCTCGAGGGCGAGCTCGCGCGCTGCGAGCGGCTGTTCCTCGCCATCGCGCCCGAGGGCACCCGCTCGTACACCGATCACTGGAAGTCCGGGTTCTACCGGATCGCGCTCGCGACCGGCGTCCCCGTCGGCCTCGCCTTCATCGACTACCGCACGCGCACCGTGGGCCTCTCGGAGTACCTGCCGCTCACCGGCGACGAGGAGGCAGACCTCGCGCGGATCCGCGCCTTCTACGCGGACAAGACCGCCAAGCACCCCGAGCAGGCGAGCGAGATCCGCTTCCGCTCCGCGCGAGCGCGCTGAGCCGCGGCCGCGGCCGCTGGATCTCCCCGGGCGACCGGCCGTGCGCCGGCCGAGCGACCTCACCGATGGGGAGACCGCCGCAGGGAGGTGCCACGCCCGCTCGCGCCCGTTACTCGGGGTGCACGACCCGTGTCATCCACGGAAGGAGCCGTTCATGATGAGCCCCGTTCGTTTCCTGGCGCTGCTGTCCCTCCTCGTCCCCATCGCCGTGCTCGGCCAGGGGGCGGGCACCCCGCCCGCGCCCACCCGCCCATCGCCCTCGACCCCCGAGCCCAGCACTCCTCCGCCCGGCAGCGCCGAGCCCGCCACCCCCGCGCCCGGCACTCCCGCGCCCGGCGCCGCCGAGCCCAGCGCTCCGGCGCCCAGCGCCGCAGAGCCCGCGCCGTCGCACGGGAAGGACATGGGCGAGGCGATGGCGGGCTGGACGCCGCGGAAGGTCACGCCGGCGCAGGAGAAGCAGGGCCAGACGCAGATCACGGCGCTCCTCAAGAAGCTGCAGCAGGCGAGCCAGAAGGGCGAGCTCGACGCGGCCGCCGCGCTCGTGGACTTCCCGGTGCTCATGGTCACCGACAACAAGGCCGGCGACGGCGTCGGCGGGCCGTGGAACGAGGAGCAGTGGCGGAAGATGATGGAGCCCGTCTACGGGAAGCCGATGAAGGACCTGAAGATGACTCACGCCCCGAAGATCTTCCTCGTCTCCGACGCGCTCGCGACGGTGGACGACAACTGGACGATGACGATGGGCAAGAAGAAGACCACCGGCCGCAGCGCGCTGCTCCTCGTCCGGAAGGGCGGGGAGTGGAAGATCAAGGCGATGATCGAGGGCGGCTGGGGGGACATGCCGGGCGTCTCCGAGGGGCAGGGCGCCCCGGCGGGGAGCGACACCGGCACGAAGTAGCGCACACGCTTTTCAGAGCGAGCGCGAGGGGCGCGGGCGCGGGGTTCCGCGCCCGTGCCTCCCTCGGGTCTCTTCCGGGAGGGGCGATCGAGCGAGCGCGGGAATGCTCGCCGTCGCCCGGGTGTAAGTGGTGCGTCGCAGCACCCACCCCCGAGGAGCCCACCTGATGTCCATGATCAAGCGCGACGATCTCGCCGCACCGCCGAACCCCATCGCCAACGGCCCCAGCGCGGCGCCCACCGGCTCGAGCGATCTGCTCCTCGGGGCGGGGGCCGAGTTCGAGGGGAAGCTGACGTTCCGGGGCACGGTCCGGATCGACGCGCTCTTCAAGGGATCGATCGTGACCAACGACGTGCTCGTCGTCGGCGAGCACGCGCGGATCGACGCCGAGATCACCTGCGGGACGGTCGTCGTCCTCGGGGAGGTGAACGGCGACATCCACGCGAAGACCGGCGTCGAGCTCCACCGCGCCGCGCGCGTTCGGGGCAACGTCGACACCGCCGCGATCGAGGTGCAGAAGGGCGCGCTGCTGCAGGGCTCGGTGAAGATGACGCCGGGCGGCTCGAGCGAGAAGCCCGCGCCCGTGAAGTCCACCCCCGCCCCCGCCCCGGCGAAGCAGTAGCGCCCCGCGGGCGCGTGCAGTGCACGCACCGTGTACGCGCCCGCAGCCGCGCGACCGGCCCCCGCGCCGGGTCGTGAACGTCCGCTGACGCCTCCCACGCGTCCCCACATTGACCGTCCGCTCACCGTCCCGTACGGAAGGGCGTTCACGATGTGAGAAGGGACGGCGTTCATGCGCGAGCTGGCGATCCACCCGCAGGCCCCCGGCACGGATGCGCTGCCGGTCGATGCCGCGTCGCTCTACCCGGAGCCCGATGGCTTCCTCGGCCGGCGCGCCAAGGCGCAGCGGGCGAAGCTCGTGGACGGCATCGCGGGCGTCCTCCGCACGGCGCTCGCGCCGGGCGAGACGATCCGCTACGCGGCGCGCGGCATGCGCTACTTCCTCTTCGAGTACGCGTTCGGCGGGGCCCCGGCGTACGTCCACAACATCACGGCGCTCGTGCTCACCGACCGGCGCCTGCTCCTCGTCCAGCTCGACGGCCGCGGCCGGCCCGGCGACATCAAGAACCAGGTCCCCCTCCCCGCCCTGCGCGGCGCGGGCCGTCACCTCCTGTCGGGCTGGCGCATCCGGCTCGCCGACGGCTCGTGCCTCAGGTTCGTGGGGTTGAGGGCCGCGGACCGCAAGCGGCTCGAGGCGCTCCTCCCGCCGGTGGACGGACCCAAGGCCGCGGAGCCCTCGCTCCAGCACCTCTGCCCCGCCTGCCTCGGCGTCGTCGCGGGACCCGTCGGCGCGATCGCGACGTGCCCCTCGCCCGCCTGCCGGATCCCGTTCCGCGATCCCGAGAAGGCGGCGCGGCTCTCGACCTGGGTGCCCGGCCTCGGCGACCTCTACCTGCGCCACCACCTCTTCGGCGCGCTCGAGTTCCTGGGCTCGATGGCCATGCTCGGCCTGGGGCTCGCGCTCCTCGCCGACGCGCTCGCGAACCGCGAGGCGGAGAGCCTTGGCCTCGCGGCGCTCATGCTCCTCTTGCTCATCGGCGTGCCGCGCGTGATCGACCGGCGTCTGACGCGCCACATGGGCAGGAAGGGGCTCGTCCCGCTCGCGCTGGCGCCGGCGCCCGGCGCCCAGGCGCGGAACCTCCCCTCCTTCCCCCGCTGGAGCCCGCTCCTCTTCGCCGCCGGCATCGCGATCGCCGGCGGGCTGCTCGCGCTCGCCGGAGGCGACCTCCGCCACGACGGCGCCGCGCGCGAGGCGAGCCGCCTCGCCTCGCAGGGCCGCTTCGACGACGCGCTCGCCCGCTGGCATTCGCTCGAGGCCGGGGGCGGCGTCGACGAGGCGCGCCGGATGCGCTTCGTGCTCGCGCTCATGGAGGCGGGCGATCTCGCCGACGCGGACCGCCTCCGCGGCGACCTCGACGGTACCCCGGTGGACGCGGGGCTCGTCGAGCGGCTCGAGGCGGCGATCGCGCGCGAGGACGCGGCGCTCACCGACTACGGCGAGGGCGTCGCGGCGCTCGTGAAGGGCGACGAGGCCACCGCCTGGCCGAGGCTCGATCGCGCCTTCGAGTACCTGCGCGGCGTGAAGCGCCCGCACCTCCCCGCCAGCCGCGCCGAGCTGCACGCGCACCTCGCCACCCAGCTCCTCGCGGAGCCGCTCGCGGACGGCGACGTCGCGGCCGCGCCCCGCTGGATCGACGGCGCCGCCGGCGCCCCCGCCGCGGAGCTCGCGGTCGTGAAGGCCGCCTACCACTCCGCGCGCGACGAGGCGGACGCCGCCCGCGCCGCGCTGGCGGGCGCGGACGTCCGGGCGCTCTCGGCCGACTTCCAGCTCCTCGCCCTCGAGGCACGCGCCCGGCTCGCCACGAGCGACCCCGCGCGCGCCGAGGTTCGCGCGGCAGCGCGGGCGCTCCCGCGCGAGCAGCTCTCCGAGGAGGACGCGCCGCGGCTCGACGCGCTCATCGGGGACGCGGAGTAACCCGCCGCCGGGCGGGGCCTCACCTCGCGGCGGCGCTCGAGCCGACCCGGGCCAGCGCGGGCGAGGTGCGCGAGGCGCCCACCTCGTCCGCGGGCCTCCTCCACCCATCGTCAATCCGCTGCGACGTCACGGTGCGTGATAGGATCCGCGGCCTCTCCGGAGAGGTCCCCATGCGCAAGAAGCTCCTCCTCGCCCTCCTCTCGCTCCCGCTCCTCGCCTTCGACTGCGGCGGCGGCGACTCGCAGCCCGCGCCCGGCGGTTTCGGCTGCAGCCTCCAGGTCCGCGGCGCCGTGACCGAGGACCTCTGGTGCATCGCGACCGCCTACGACTACTCGTCCATGCCGAGCATGCCGACGAACGAGTGGGTCTTCATGCTGGTCGCCTACCGGGGACAGCCGGTGGCGGGCAGCGCGCTGCCGGAGCCGGCTGCCCAGGTCGGGTTCTTCCTCACGGGCCGGCCGGCGCTGAACCAGCCGTACGGATGGTCCGCGACCGCGACCACGGTGGACAGCGGCACCGCCACGCGCGGCACGGGCTCGGTCCAGGCGGGCACCTACGCGGAGACGCACGAGGCGCTCGCCCCGCTCGATCCGCTCGACCCGAGCTCCGGCACGGGCGCACTCGCGACCCGCTTCACCGCCATCCCGCCGGCGGGCGCCACCGACGCGCAGGTGCTCGCCGTGCACGGCACGCTCGAGGGCACCCTCCCCGCGCTCGACGCCGGCGGCGCGCCGGTCACGATCCGGGCGACGTTCTGAGGTCAGGACCCGTTCCCTCACCGCCCCCGCCCCGTCGCGGTCGCGGCGCTCCCTGATCCGCCCGCTCGCGGCGCCCTACGGCTGGAGCACGGCGAGCGGGTCCCCCTCCACCACCAGCGCGCCCGGGTCCGCGGGATACGCGTCCCAGCCCTCGAGCGAGTAGCCGGCGGGGATCGCGTCGCCGAGGCAGCGGATCTCCCGCGGCGGCGTGCCGATGCCGTCGCCGTCCGCGTCCGGGTACAGCACCGTCCAGCGCCAGAGCGCCACGTCGGCGTCGTCGCAGTCGTTCCCGGCGACCTTCGCGCGGTAGGGATCGGGGAGCGCGGCGCCGGCGCAGAGGCTGCCCGCGGCGCGGGTGGTGAATCCGTCCCCGTCCTCGTCCAGCCCCGCGTAGGGGAGCACCTGCCAGCGGCCCCCGTCCTCCGCCGCGCAGTCCGTCCCCGCGGCGACCCAGTCTGCCGGGAGCGTGCCCGCGGTGCAGTACAGCACGCCTTGCCCCGCGCCGACGCCGTCGTGGTCAGCGTCGGCGTAACCCCACAGCGCGCTGTGAACCGAGGGGTCCGCGTCGTCGCAGTCGAAGGGCAGGGCGGACGAGGTGGCGTAGCCCGTCGGGACGGCCGTGCCGTAGCAGAGCGTGCCGGCCGACGAGACGAAGTGCCCGTCGCCATCGGCGTCGCGATACGTGTACGCGTACTCGCGCCACCGATCGCGATCGTCCGGGGCGCAGTCGCCGCCGGTCGCGAGGTATCCCGCGGGCAGCCGGCCGGTCGTGCAGAGCGCGACGGCGGCGCCTCCCCCGACGCCATCCGTGTCCGCGTCCGCGTACCCGTACATGGCGAGGTGTGTGGCCGCGTCCGCGTCATCGCAGTCGCCGTCTCCGCGCCAGCCGGACACGTTCGAGTACGGCCATGAGAGCCCCCATCCGCTGCACACCGTGCCGCTCTCGTGGGCGGTGTAGCCGTCCTGGTCGCGATCCACGTAAACGTACGAGAGCCGCTGCCAGCGCCCGCCGTCACCCTCGTCGCAGTCGCCGCCCGTCGACGCCCAGCCGGAAGGGAGCGCGTACCCTGCGCAGACGGTGCCCGCCGGGCCCCCGTGGCCGTCCAGGTCCGCGTCGGCGAACGCCTCCGTCCAGACGAACGCCGCCGGGTCCCCGTCGTCGCAGTCCTGGCCGCTCGCGTCCATGGCGTAGCCGGACGGGAGCGCGTCGCCGCTGCAGACGACGCCCACTCCGTGAGTCGTGACGCCGTCGCCGTCGGCGTCGCGGTACAGGTACGCTCGCTCGGTCCAGCGCGCGGCGTCGTCCGGCGCGCAGTCGGTCGCCGCGTCGGCCCAGCCGGGCGGGAGGGCCTCGCCCCGGCAGATCGTCGCGAGCGAGCCGCCGCCCCACCCGTCGCCGTCCGCGTCCGGATACGCCTCGCCGAGCATCCAGCGGCGGGCGTCGCCGTCGTCGCAGTCGCTCCCGTCGACCGCCCAGCCCGGAGGAAGCGCGTCGCCGGCGCAGGTCACCCCCTCGGTCGCCGCCCCCCAGCCATCGCCGTCCGCGTCGGGGTGGGCCGTCACGGGCCGCCAGACGCTCGGGTCCGCGTCGTTGCAGTCCTGCGCGCGCACGACGCCGTCGCGATCGGCGTCGAGGGTGGCGGGATCGGAGCTGCCCGCTCCGCCGCCCCCGCAGTGGACGGAGGCGGCCGCGAGCGCGGCGAGGATCCAGGGCGTGGCGCGCATGACTTCGTCGCGCGCGCCTAGGGCGTGGCCCGCGCGAGCTTGCACACGTTCAGGTTGTAGGTCGTGGATCCCTGGATCTCGAAGAGGAACTGGCCCGGTCGCGTCATCGCGAGCAGCGCCAGTCGTTCGCACGCCGCCACGCTGTCCACTCCGGAGGAGCTGGACAAAGTCATCGTGACGGTCTGCGGGGCGCTCTCGCCGTCCACCACCCCGGTCACCTTGATCGTGGTGGAGCGGATCTCCACCGCGTCCACGGCCACGAACACGTACCGAACCGGCGCCGTCTGCGCGAGCGCAGGCATCGCAGAGAGGAGCGCGGCCGCGCCCGCGAGGAGAAGCCGCTTCATGTGAGCCCCCGGAGCCGGCCCGGCGACCGGCACGCCTCGAGTGTGGACGCGATCCTTCCGTGATTCCACACGCACAGTCAATCCCCGCGGCGCTGCTGGGACACCCGGGCTCGGGCGCCCGGATCAGACCGGGGCGCCGCCGCGCACCTCGCGCCTGGCGAGCCGGAGGATTTCCTCCGGGATCTCGTCGAGATCGAGCTCGCGGGCCGCCGCGCCGCAGTCGAGCGCGGCCTTCGGCATGCCGTAGACCACGCAGGAGGCGGCGCTCTGCGCGGCGGTGTAGCCACCCGCGGCGCGGAGCAGCGCGAGGCCCTCGGCGCCGTCGCGGCCCATCCCCGAGAGGACGATCCCGCCGCCGCGCGGCCCGAGCTCGCGCGCGAGGGACGCGAAGAGCTGCGTGCCCGAGGGCCGGAAGCCGTGCACGGGCGGCTCGTCGGAGAGCCGCACGGTACGCCCCCGGACGCCGAGGTGCCGCCCGTCAGCGCCGAGGTGGACCGTGCCCGGCGCGAGCGGGGCGCCGTCCACCGCGAGCCCGACGGCGAGGGGCGTGAGCGAGTCGAG
Source organism: Anaeromyxobacter sp. SG17 (assembly GCF_022690695.1). Taxonomy (NCBI): domain Bacteria; kingdom Pseudomonadati; phylum Myxococcota; class Myxococcia; order Myxococcales; family Anaeromyxobacteraceae; genus Anaeromyxobacter; species Anaeromyxobacter sp. SG17. The sequence goes on along the minus strand of NZ_JALCYX010000031.1, from coordinate 23,565 downwards.
CCAGCGCGCGAGCTCCGCCTCGAACCCCGCCGCGATGTGCTGCACCACGAGCAGCGGGATGGGGAGATCGCGGGGGAGCCGCGCGAGGATGCGGGCGAGCGCCGCCGGACCCCCGGTGGAGGCCACGAGGGCGAGCACCTCCGGCGCCACGCCCGCCTCCGGCACGGTGACCCGGGCCCGCTCCGGCGCCGGGCGGCGCGGCTCCTCGCGGCGCGGCGCGGGAGGCGGCCGCGGCGCCCGCCTGCGGCCGACGAGCAGCAGCCCCGCCACCGCCCGGACGGCCTGGCGGATCGCCTCGGCCTGCCGCTCGAACCGCGCGGTCCCGGGGTCGCGCGGCTTCGCCAGCACCTCGATCGCGCCGAGCTGGAGGGCGCGGAACGCGAGCTGCTGCGCCTCGCCGCCCGCCTCGCCGCTCACCACCACCACCGGCGTCGGGGCGACGCGCATGATCTCCTCGAGCGCCGCGAGCCCGTCGAGGCGTGGCATCCGCACGTCCATCGTGACGACGTCGGGCCGGAGCGCCTTCACGAGCGAGACGGCCTCGCGCCCGTCGCCCGCCTCTCCCACCACCTCGACCCCGGGGGCGGAGGAGAGGATGTCCCGGAGCACGGCGCGAAAGGCGCGGGCGTCGTCGACGAGGACGCAGCGGATCATGCAGGGAGGAGCTGCCGCACGAGGTCGAGCAGCTTCCCGCGCTGGACGTCGCGCTTCACGAGGTAGCCGTCGGCGCCCGCCTCGAGCCCCGCCGCGCGGTCCTCCGGGGCGTCGAGCGACGTCACGAGGATGACCGGGACGTGGGAGAGCTTCGGATCCGCCTTGAGGCGCCGGGTGAGGCCCAGGCCGTCGAGGCGCGGCATCTGCACGTCGCTCACGACGAGGTCGCAGCCCGACTCCCGGGCCAGCGCGAGCGCCTCCTCCCCGTCCTCGGCGGGGAGCACGAGGAACCCGGCGATCTCGAGGAGCGCCTTCACCGCGGAGCGGGTGCCGAGGGAGTCGTCGGCGACCACGATCCGGTGGCGGGCGGGGGCCTTCGCGTCCGCGGGGAGCCGCGCCGCGTCGACGAGGTGCGACGGCTGGAGCACCGCGACGACGCGCCCGTCGTCGAGCACCGCCGCGCCTGCGACGTGCTGCGCCGAGGACATCCGCCGCCCGAGCGCGCTCACGACGATGGCCTGCTCCCCGAGCACCTCGTCCACCGCGAACGCGACCCTCCTGCCGGCCGAGGCCACGAGCAGCGCGACGGTCGCCCCGGTCTCGCTCCGCGTCGTCGGCGGGCCGCTCGCGCCGACGACCCGCGCGAGGGGCGCGTACGGTACCTGGTCACCGTCGACCGAGACCGTCACCTGCCCCGCCACGGTCCCGAGGTCGCCGGCGCCCACGAGGAGGACGCGCTCGATGGCGTCGGCTGGGAGGAGCGCCACGCCGCCGCCGGCGCGGACGAGGAGCCCGGTGGTGCCGGCGATCGTGAGCGGCACGTCGAGGACGAAGGTGGCGCCGCGGCCGCGGTCGCTCGCGACGTCCACGCGGCCGCCGAGCCGCCGCACGGCCTCGGCCACGACGTCGAGCCCCACGCCGCGACCCGAGAGCGCGGTGATCTCCTGCGCGGTGGAGAGGCCCGCCCGGAACGCGAGCCGGATCGCCTCCGCGTCGCCGAGCCGCGCGGCCTCCCCGGCGGTCACGATCCCGCGCTGGACCGCGGCGGCCCGCAGCCGCTCCGGCGAGAGCCCCGCGCCGTCGTCGCGGACGGTGAGGACGACGCGGTCGCCGCGCGACTCCACCCGCACCGAGAGGAGCGCCTCCTCGGGCTTGCCCTCCGCTCGGCGCGCGCCGGGCGCCTCGATCCCGTGGTCCAGGGCGTTCCTCACGAGGTGCAAGAGCGGCCCCTTGAGCTCGTCGAGCACCCGGCGGTCGAGGCGCACCTCGCCGCCGGCGAGCCGCAGCGAGACCTTCTTGCCGAGCTGCGCGGCCAGCTCCCGGACCGCCGGGCGCAGCGACTGCAACGCCGCCTCCGCGGGGACCATCCGCAGCCCCTGGAGCGTGTCGCGCAGCGACTGGGCGAAGATGCGCTCGCGCTCCGCCTCCCGGCGGAGCTCGCGCGCGGTGCGGCCGAGATCGGCGCCGCGCGCACGGATGCGCTCGAGCCCCTCGTCGAGGGCGCGCGGGCGAGCGTCATCCGCGATCCCCGCCTCGTCGAGCCCCCGCTGCACGAGCAGGAGCGCCTCGCGCAGCGCCTGGGCCGTCCGCTCCAGGTCGCGGCCGCGGCGCTCGCGGCGAGAGACGCCGACGACGAGCTGATCCACGTCGGCGGCCGCCGTGTCGAGCCGGGTGGCGTCCACCCGGACGCTGCGCTCCTCGTCCCTGCTCGACCGCGCCGCGCCCTCCGGCGGCGAGGCGGGGCGGGGCTCCGCGGCCACCGCCACCTCGCGCAGCTCCACCACCTCCGCGGCGGCGCGCGCGAGGATCCTCGGGAGGTCGTCGCCGCCGCCTTCCAGCTCGCGAACCGTCGCCTCGACCCGGCTGGCCAGCTCCGCCGCGCGCCCCCGCAGCGCGGCCGCGAGGCGGCTCGCCGCCTCGCGCGCGCGCGCCACGTGCGAGGACCGCGCCTCGCCGTCCGAGGTGCAGACCGCGCCGAGCTCGGCCGCGAGCACCTCGACGTCGGCCGAGGGGCCGGCCGCCGACGGCCGGCCGCGCGGGTCCGGCGCCCCCGCCTCCCGGGGAAGGACGGCCCCGAGCCCCGCGAGCACCTCGTCCCTGTCGGCGATCCGCCCCTGCGCGGCCGCGGTGAGCGACTCCTCGACCGCGCGTGCAGCCCGCAGCACGGCCTCGACCGCCCCGGCGGGCAGGCCCCGGCCGCCGTCAGCGAGCACGAGCACGTCCTCCACCGCGTGCGCCGCCTGCTCGATGTCGTGGAGGCCGAGGCTCGCGGCCGTGCCCTTCAGCGTGTGGGCGATGCGGCGGAGCGGCACGACGGCGCCGGGCGACGGCGCGCTCTCGAGCTCCATGATCCCGGCGGCGAGCGCCTGGACCTGCTCGCGGGTCTCGGCCTCGAAGACCGGCCATACGCGTTCGAGGAGGTCGGCCAAGGATCAGCTCCTGTCGCGCTCCGCGACGCCGAGGCGCGAGGGGTCGAGGACGGCCCGCCGATCGGGCGTCACCCACGCGAAGGGTCCGCTCTCCGGCGGCCTCAGGTCGGCCAGCGGGATCTCGAGGCGCCTGCCCACCCGCTCGACCGCGAGGCCGAAGAGATCGCCCTCGTCGTCGAGGACGATCACCCGCGGCAGGTCCGAGAGCCCGCCGCCCTCGAGCCCGAGCACGTGGCGGAGATCGAGGACCGGCACCGGGCGGGTGCGCGCCACGATGGCCCCGACGACGCCGCGCGGCGCACCGAGCAGCGGGTGGACGCGGCGGGCGTCGAGGACCTGGTGGATCCGGGTCACCTCCACCGCGTACCTGTCCCCGAGGACCTCGAAGGGCAGGATCACCCGGACCTCGGCGCGCTCCTCCTCCCGCGCCTGCGCGAGCTCGCGGGCTCGCTCGCGCAGGATCGCCTCGGCCCGGGCGGCCTCCGCCGCGGCGCGCGCGCTCACCGGATCACCGCCGTGACCTTGCGGACCGCGTCCCGGAGCTGGAGGGGCGACACCGGCTTCGTGAGGAACGCGCTCGCGCCGACGAGCACCCCCCGCTGCCGGGACCCCTCGTCCCCGAGCATGGTGAGGAGCAGCACCGGGATGTGCCGGAGGGACGGGTCGCTGCGCATGGCGGCGCACAGCTCGAACCCGTCCATCACCGGCATGTTGACGTCGGAGATCACCACGTCCGGGCGCAGGGCGCGCACCTTCTGCAGGCCCTCCGCGCCGTCGCACGCCTCGCTGAACTCCCAGCCCTGGGCGATGAGGTAGATCTGGACGAGCGAGCGGAGCGTGTGGGTGTCATCGACGATGAGCACCTTCATGCGCGCTCCTCCCTCCGGGTCCGCGCGGTGGCCTCGCCGAGCCGGGCGGCGAGGGAGGAGAGGCTCGCGGTGGCGCGCTCCACGACCTCGGTGCCGGCCACCGCCTCCTCGGACGCGGAGGACAGGTCGGACATCGCGGCGACGATCTGCTCGACGCCGATGCCCTGCTGCCGCGTGTTGTTGGCGATCTGCCGGGCGGAGAGAGAGGAGTCGCGGATGGCCCGCGTGAGGCCGGAGATCGCCTTCGCGGCGTCCGCCGCGAGCTCCATCGCGCCGTGCGCGCGGCGCGTCCCCTCCTCGGCCACCTGCATCGCCGCCTGCGTCCCCTTCTCGATCTCGGCGAGGATGCCGCGGACGTCGCCGGCGGCGGAGGTGGACTGCTCGGCCAGGTTCCCCATCTCGACGGCGACCACCGAGAACCCGCGCCCGCGATCGCCAGCCTTCACCGCCTCGATGGAGGCGTTCAGCGCGAGCAGGCTCGTCTGTTCCGCCAGATCCTTCAGACCGGCGACGATCTCGCCGATGTGCCGCGAGCGCCGCGCCTGATCGGCGATGGCGCGCGAGAGGGTCTGGACCTGCCCGGCGAGGCTCCGGATCGTCTCGACGGTCCGCTCCAGCACCTGCTGGCCCTCGGCGGAGAGGTCCTCGGAGCGCTGCGCGACCTCGACCACCTCCTCCGCGTGGAGCGCCGCCGCCCGCGCCGTCTGGGCGATCTCCGCGGCGGTCGTGCTCGTCTCGGCGACGACGGCGGACTGGCGCGCCGCGAGGGCCGACTGCCGCGAGACGCCGCCCGCGAGGAGGCTCGAGTCCTCGGCGAGCTGGGCCGAGGCCTTCGAGAGCTCGTCGAGCGTCGCGCCCAGCGTCAGGCGCAAGGCGTCGAGATCGCGCCCGGCCCGCCTCACCTCCGCGGCGCCCTCGGGCACGAGCGGGCGGGTGAGGTCGCCCCGCACCGCGGCCCGGGCGGCCGCGGCGAGGCGCTCGGCCGGGCGCGCGAGGTGCGTGGCCGCGACGAGCACCGCCGCGAGGGCCACCCCCATCACGGCGAGGCCGCTTCCGCTCGGGAGCCGCGCCGAGGCCGCTCCCGCGGCGAGCGCGGTTCCGCCGACGAGGAGGATCCCCCATCGCAGCGGGAGCGCCAGGCGTCCGCGCCGCCAGCGAGGACGCCCGCTCGGACTCTCGGTCCGGTTCACTCGAAGACCTCCGACCAGGGGGACGCCGCTCCGGCGTCCGGCAGCGAGGGGTTCACGACTGCTCCAGCGCGTCCCGCTCCACGAGCTCGGGGGCGAGGACGGGGACGGCCTCGTCTCCCACCCGGCAGGCGCCGAGGACGAGGCGCGAGGCCTCCCCCGCTCCCGCGGCGCCCTCGGCGAGGAGCGGATCCTCGACGAGGCCGTGGACCTCCTCCACCACGAGGGCCACCGTGGGGGCGCCGTCGAGGATCACCATCATCGCGTCGAGCGACAGCGCGCTCGCGCCGCCGAGACGCACGCCGAGGTCGACGGCGAGCGCGGGGCGTCCACGCCAGACGAAGCTCCCGAGCAGCCAGGGCGCTGCGCCCGGCACCTTGTCGAAGGCCACCCGGCGCGCCAGCTCCGCGGCGCGGGCGGCGGGCAGGAGCACCCGGCCGGCGGCCACGCCGGCGAGCAGGTACAGGCCCGGGAGTCGCTCCCCCGGGCCGAGCGCCACGAGCCCCGCGCGAACGCGCTGATACTCCCGCTCGATCGCGCGGAGCTCCTCCACGAGCGCGCGGCGCTGCGCTCCGAGCTCGCTCATGCCCGCTCCCGTGGCGTGCGACTCGGGGTGCTCACGCTTCGGGCCGCCCGTGCGCGCAGCTCACTTGCCGTTCGACAGGGTCTTCGTCACGCGGACGAGGTCGTCGCGCGCGTGGCGGACGTCGTCCCAGTCCGCGGGCTTCGCGGCCTCGAAGCCCTGCTTCATGTTGAGCGCCTCGAGGATGCTCCTGTTGGCGGGGTCCTTCGCGAAGGCCACGAGGGCCTTCTGCACCTTGGCGACCACGTCGGCCGGCACGTCCTTGCGCGCGGCGAACGGGAGCGGCGAGTACGCCTTGGTGGTGTAGAGCACGCGGAGCTTGGCGCGATCCGCCTGGGGGAGGAGCTCGAAGGTGCGCGTGAGCCCGCCCGAGGCGGTCGCCTTCCCCTGCAGCACCGCCTGGTAGCCCGCCTCGTGGGAGCCGGCGACCACGACCTTCACGTCCTTCTGCAGCTCGAGCCCGCCCTCCTTCTGGAGCGCGAAGAGCGGGAGCACCGCGGCCCCGAACGAGCCCGCGCTCGGGATGGCGACGGTCGAGCCCTTCAGGTCCGCGAGCCGGGAGAGCTTGCTGTCCTTGGCGACGACGAGCACGCCCACCGTCTTCGCGCCGACCTCGCGCGCGAAGGCGGCGTACTGGTCGTCCTGCTGAACGTAGGCGAGGGTGTTGTGGTAGTAGAACGGGTACGCCGCCGCCTTCGCGCGCGTCCCGAACTCGGAGATGCTCGGGGCGGTGACGAAGCGGAGCTTCACCCCCGACATCTCGCTCACCTTGTCCAGGAACGGCACCCACTGCTCCGCGACCTTCGCGGTCGCCACCTGGGGCAGGACGCCGAAGTCGTAGACGGGCTCCTCCGCGCGGGCGGGACCCGCCGCGGCGGAGAGGGCGCCGGCGAGCAGCGCGGCGATCCCGGTCTTCAGGGCTCTCTTCTTGCGAACCATGCGTGCCTCCTCCGTTCAGCTGCGGTAGCGCTCCGCGAGGCGCGTGAGCCGGCTGGAGACGGCCTTGAGCCGCTCCGCCGCGCGCCTCGTCTCTTCACTTCCGGCCACGTTGCCCTCGGCGGCCTGCGCGAGCTGCGCGAGGGCTCCCACGATCTCGTTCACGCCGCTCGCCTGCTGGCGCGAGCTCTCGGCGATCTGTCGCGCCGCGGTCGCGGACTCGCGGCAGACGTTCGCGAGGTTGCCGATGGTCGCGCCCGCCCGCCGCGCCAGCGCCGCGGTGGAGCGCGCCTTCTCGCTGCCCTGCTGGGTCGCGGCGGCGGCGGCCTCGCTGCTCTCCGCGATCTCCCCGAGGAGCTTCGGGACCTCGCCGGCGGTGGCGCTCGACTGCTCCGCGAGCGCGCGCATCTCCCGCGCGATCACGGAGAAGCTCGCGCCGCTCTCCGCCGAGCGGGCCGCCTGGATCGCCGCGTTCAGGGCGAGCACGTTCGAGCGGAGGGCGAGGTCCTTGACCTTGCCGATGATGTCGCCGATCTCGCCCACCCGCGTCGAGAGCGCGCCGAGGCGCGTGGCGATGGCGGAGACCTGCTGCTCGACGTGCGTCGTGCTGCCGACCGCCTCCTCCACGATGCCCTCGCCGGCGCGCGACGACTCCTCCGCCGTCTGCGTCACGGTGATCACGCGGTCCGCCTGCTCGATGGCCGCGCTCGAGGTCTGCGCGATCTCCTGGGTCGAGGCGTTCATCTCCGCGACCGCGGCGGACTGCTGCGCGGCCATGGCGGCCTGCCGCGTCGCCGCGCCCAGCATGGCGTCGGACTCCTGCGCCAGCGCCGCCGCGGCCTCCTTGAGCTCGCCGAGCATCGACTGCAGCTCCGCGACCATGTGCGCGAAGCTGCGCCCCAGCGCCGCGACCTCGTCGCTCCCGGAGCGCCGCACCTCCTGGCGCAGGTCCCCCTCGGCGATCCCGAGGGCGGCCTGGGAGAGCTCCATGAGCGGCTTCGTGGTGAAGCGCGCGATGGGGAACATCGCGAGCAGGCAGGCGACGAAGACGACGGACGCGAGCCCCAGCGCGCGCCGGCTCGCCTCGGCGATCTGGCTCCTCAGGTCCGCGTACGGAAAGCCGATCTCCACCGAGCCGAGCACCTTCACGCCGGCGTCGCCGGCGGACCCGGCGCCGAGCGCCTCCTCCAGCCCGAGCGGATCGAGGTACTGCGCGTCGGACTTTGCCTTGAAGGTCACGAGCGCGACCACGTGGAGGACCTGGCGGCCCCCCACGGTCACCGACCGCTCGAGGAGCCGGGTCCCGAGCTCGAGGTCCGCGAGCTTCACCGCCTCCGGCCGGGCGACGCCGAACTCGTCCTTCAGGGCCTCGGCGAGCGGGCGCCCGCGCTCGTCGCGCACGATGACGTACGCCGCGCCCGGGACGTCGCCGAGCGTCGCCGCGCTGAGCGCCTCGAGCCCCGCCCTGTCCTGCGCGAAGATCAGGCTCGCCGAGGTGTTCGCCACCGTGAGGGCCGCCAGGCGGCCGCGGCTCGTCAGCTCCCGCTCGAGGAGCTTCTCCACCTCGCGACCGAAGGACAGCGCCAGGATGATCGCGACGATCGCCGTGGACGCCCCGGCGATCGCCATGATCTTGAGGCTCAGGCCGAACCGGGACCTCCGGGCCGCCTCGAGCACTCGGGGGGACGCCTCGCGCCCGGACGTGCTCGCCGCTGTCTGCATGCGCGCCACCTCTGATGAACGCCGCTCGTGCTCACGGAGCCCCCGGCCCGTCTCGCCGGGCGGAGCAGATTTCCAGCGAGTGAAGAACCCTAAGCTGGGGACAGCGCGTGCGTCAAATGAACCGCTCCCCTTTTGCACCGTCCGTGTGCGCGGCTCAATCTCACTGTCGGTCGCTCGCCGACACGGGTCCACCGGGTCGGAAACGACCGCGTTGAAAAACGATTTTCCCGCTCGAGATCACGTCGACTGGGCCCGGGGGCGCGCTGTACCATCCGCGAATCACCTCGGTCTGTGAACCATCACCGAGCGTTTGACCACGCATTTGAAGGGGACCTCATGAACACTCGCAACCCACTGCACGCGGCGGGCACGGCGCTCCTCGCCGGCGTCCTCGCGCTGGCGGCGACGCCCGCGCTCGCGACGGACATCTACTTCCGAAGCTTCAGCACCGCCGCGGCCATGGGGCCGCCGGCAGACGACTACGGCGCGAAGCTGGCGAGCATCACGGACCTCACGCTCGGCCCCGCCGGCAGGGTCAACTTCGTGAAGCTGCCGGGCATCCCGGCAATCCCCTCGCAGTTCAAGGGCGACATCGTCGCCGCCGTCGGGGCGGGCGCGGCCGGCGGCGGCTTCGACGCCGCGTACAACTCCGGCAGCGAGCTCAACAAGACCTGGGGCTTCCTCTTCAACTCGGGGGTGCCGTTCGGGCCCGGCTTCGACGAGTACCTGGGCTTCCTCTTCGGGAAGTCCGTGGACGACGGGCAGCGCTCCGGCCTCGAGCTGCTCCAGTCGATCCTCGACCTCAACAACCGGAACGTCGTCGTCCTCCCGATCGTCGGCAACGCCGAGCAGCTGTCCGGCTACTTCTACGAGCCCATCGGCGAGGCCCCCGGGCGCGCGGGCATCGGACTCGAAGGCCTGTGCCAGCGGAACTGGACGCTCCGCTACCTCCCGCCCGGCGAGTACACGCTCAACCGCGCCTGCGACGACCTCGTCGCCCGGGGCGTCATCCCCCAGAAGAACCTCAAGTTCATCGCGCCCATCCCGGGCGGCGGCTCGCTCGTCGACGCGGTGAAGCTGGGCTACCTCCAGGGCTTCGAGTTCGCGACGCCGCTCGACGACGTCTCGTCGCTCTTCAACACCGCCGACAACCCGGGCACGGTGGGTGTCCGCTACGTCCACTTCCCCGGCTGGCAGCAGCAGTTCCTCATCACCTGGATGATCGTCAACAAGCAGGTGTGGAGCTCGCTCAACACCGCGCAGCAGACGCTCGCGTACAGCGTGGCGCGTGACCACGTGCTCGCGTCGTACGGCGAGAACATGCGCCAGCAGGGCGCGGCCCTGAGGTACATCCTCGAGGTGAACCGCTACGACGCCGACCCGAACAACGACATCGTGCTCGTGAAGTGGCCGAGGAAGGATCAGGACCTGATGATCAAGTCCACGATCGCGATGCTCAACGATCGCGTCTACGACGCGACGCTCCCGGCGACGGACCGCCGCGACTACAAGACGGTCCTCGAGGCGCTCCGCAAGTACGTCGCCACGAGCGACATCTACTGGGACGACCGCAAGGTCGACTCGAAGATCCGCTTCGAGGGCTGGGTGAACGAGAGCGGCGAGACCTGGCAGCCGAAGTTCCCGAAGTAGGCTCGCCGGAGGCGGTGACTTAGTGTCCGGCGGCCGTTCCCTCGCGGGGGCGGCCGCCGGCGCATTCTTGGGCGGCGGCGTCAGAGGCCTTCGGCGGGCACGGAGAGGCGCACGAGGACGTCCGGCTTCACGCGGAGCGTCCCGAGCATCGCGCTGTACGGCCTCACGCCGAACGCGGGCTGGTGCAGGGGCACCTCCGCGACGAGCCGCTCGCCGTCGCGGCTCACCGCGACCTCGATCGGCCGGGTCACCCCGACGAGCGTGAGCGCGCCGCGGACGTCGTAGCCGCCGCCGTCGCGCCGGGAGACGCCCGTGGACGCGAAGCGGATGTCCGGGAAGCGCCGCGCGCGCAGCACCGTGGCCGCGATCGCCTCCTCGATCTCCCGCGCGTCCGTCGCGCGGAGCGCTCCCGCGAGCGGGCGGCCGTCGCGCATCGCCCCCACCACGCGCAGCGACGCCGGATCGAGCCGCGCGGCGACCGACGGGACGACCGGGTCCACGACGAGCTCGAACGCGGTGACGCGCAGGAGGAGATCGTGCGCGAAGGCCGAGAGGGCCCCCTCGCGGAAGGTGAGGACCTCGCAGCGGGCCGCGTCGGGTCCGTAGCTCCGCCTCGACAGGCTCGCCGGGTCCGCCATGGCCGCAGGATGGCGTCGTCCCATGGGAGGAGCAAGGACGGGCGGCGCGCGCACCTCATGGGTCCCATCGGCGCGGTGGCTGGCAAGTTAGTTCGTACTTACTTACAAAGCCCGGCATGCCACGGACGACCGAACCTCTCCGCGAACGAAAGCCCGCCGAGGACCGCCGGCGCGAGATCGCCGACGCCGCCCTGCGCGTCATCGCCAGCCAGGGGGTCGGCCGCTTCACCGCGCTCGCCATCGCGCGCGAGGTGGGGGTCACCGACGCGGCGCTGTTCCGGCACTTCCCGACCAAGGAGGCCATCGTCCTCGCGGCCATCGACCGCGTGGGTGAGCTCCTGTTCGAGGCTTTCCCGCCGCAGGACGCCGATCCGATCCGGCGGCTCGGCAACTTCTTCCGCCAGCGCGTCGCCGTGATCCGCGGCCGCCCCGGCATCGCCCGGCTCTTCGCCTCCGAGGAGCTCGCGCACGCGGCGCCCGCGGCCGGCGCGGAGCGGCTCGAGGAGTTCCGCGCCCGGTCCACGGACTTCGTCCGCGCCTGCATCGCCGAGGCGCTCCGGAGCGGCGCCCTCGCGAAGGGGCTCCGCGTCGAGGAGGCCTCGCTCGTGGTGCTCGGCGCGCTCCTCGCGCTGGCCCACTCGCGCGCCGTGCCGCCCGGCGACGTCGCCGATCTGCCCGAGCGCGTCTGGAGCACGCTCGAGACGTTTCTCCGCGGGGCCGCTCCCCGCCCGCGGAGCGCGGCCCGCCGTCCGCCGCCCCCCACCCGACGGCACCTGACCCGTACTCGAAGCCCAGGAGAACTCCCATGAAGACGATGCTGCTGCTGCCGCTCGCCCTGTCCGCCCTCCTCTCCCCCGCGCTCGCGCACGCCCACTGCGACACGCTCGACGGGCCGGTGGTCGTGGCCGCCCGGTCCGCCCTCGAGTCGGGCCAGCTGAACCCGGTCCTCGCGTGGGTGCCGGCCTCCGGCGAGGCCGAGATCCGCGAGGCCTTCGCCAAGACCCGCGCGGCCCGCAAGACCGGCAAGGAGGCCCGCGAGGTGGCCGACCGCTGGTTCTTCGAGACCGTGGTCCGCGTCCACCGCGCCAGCGAGGGCGCGCCCTACACCGGCCTCAAGCCCGCGGGTGAGGTCGAGCCCGCGGTGGCGGTGGTCGACCAGGCGATCGCGAAGGGCGATCCCAGGGCCATCGACGCGTTCCTCCGGGACTCCGTGCACGGTGGCCTCGAGGCCCGCTGGCGCCGGCTCGCGGCCGAGAAGCCTCCGGCCGACGACGTGGCCGCCGGCCGCCGCTGGGTGGCCGCCTACGTCCCGTTCGTCCACTGGGTCGAGGGGGTGCAGGCCGCCGCGGCGGGCCCCGGCGCGCACGGCCACGCGGGCGCGCCCGAGGCCGCTCACGCTCCGGAGCAGGCCCGGCGTGAGCCGGCGCGCGGCACCGACGCCCGCCACGTCCACTGACGCCGGTCCGGCGCGGCCGGGTGGACACGCCCGCCGCGCCGGATCCCCGCGAGCGCCGGCGACGCTTCCCGCAACGGCTCGACCGCCAGGGCCGCCCTCCGTCATCATCTTGTGAAAGGGAGGGCGGACGCATGCGACTCGGCAGGGGGGACAGCTCGAACGTGGAGGACCGGCGTGGGCTCGGCGGGGCGGGGCTGCGCCTGGGGCTCGGCGGCACGCTCGTCGTGGCCGCGCTGAGCCTCATCTTCGGGAAGGACTTCCTCTCGATGGTGGGCGGCGGCGAGGCGCCGTCGTCCCCCGAGCAGGTCGAGCAGCGCAAGGCGGAGGAGTCCCCGCTCGAGGACGTCGCCGTCGCGTCGTTCAACGACGCCCAGGACGTCTGGACGCGCGAGCTCGGCCGGCGCTACCGCCCGTCGCGGCTCGTGCTGTTCTGGGACGGGACGCGCTCCGGCTGCGGCGACGCCTCCTCGGCGATGGGGCCGTTCTACTGCCCGCTCGACGAGAAGGTCTACATCGACCTCGGGTTCTATCGCGAGCTCGCGCGCCGGTTCGGCGCGCCAGGCGAGCTCGCGCAGGCGTACGTCATCGCCCACGAGGTCGGTCACCACGTGCAAAACGTCCTCGGGATCGCCCCCCGGGTGCGCGAGGCGCAGGAGCGCGACCCGTCGGCGCAGAACGCGCTCTCCGTGAAGATGGAGCTCCAGGCCGACTGCCTCGCCGGCGCCTGGGCCCGGACCGTGGCCGACCGCGGGCAGCTCGACCCCGGCGACCTCGAGGCCGGCCTTCGCGCGGCGGCGGCGGTCGGCGACGACCGGATCCAGCAGACCACCACCGGGAGCGTGCACCCCGAGCGCTTCACGCACGGCACGGCCGAGCAGCGGGCGCGCTGGTTCCGCCGCGGCTACGACACCGCGAGGCTCGACGCGTGCGACACGTTCGGCGGCGCCATCGCCGGCGACGGGGAGGACCGGAGCGCGCCGAGGCCGCGCGGGCGGTCAGCCCCGGAGCCGTGACCTCCTGCGACGGACTCGACGCAGCCGAGTCGCGGGTCAGCTGCCAGGCTGGAACGTGGCCGTGAGGGTCCTCGCGCTCGTCACTGACACCGTGCACACGCTCCGGAGACGCTCGTGACCCACCGCGACCTGGAGCTGGAGCCGTCTGCCGAGCCGCCGTCACTGTCCTGAGCAGGACGAGGGGCGCGCCGCCCGCTCGTGCTCCAGCAGCCACCGCTTCCGCTCGACCCCGCCCGCGTAGCCGGTGAGCGCACCGCCCGCGCCGATCACCCGGTGGCACGGGATCACGATGGCGAGGGGATTACGACCGTTGGCCGCGCCCACCGCCCGCGCCGCCGAGGGCGCGCCCAGGCGAGCGGCGATCTCGCCGTACGTCCTCGTCTCGCCGAACGGGATCTCGGCGAGCGCGCGCCACACCTCGAGCTGGAACGGCGTGCCGCGGGGGCGGAGCGGGAGGTCGAAGGTGGTCCGCTCTCCCGCGAACCAGCCCTCGAGCTGCCGGCACGCCCGCTCGAGCAGGGCGTCTCCCCGGACGTCCTCCGCGGCGAGCACCGGCGCGCCGCCCTGATCCTCCATGTACACGGCCACGAGGGCGTCCCCGTCCGCCAGGAGCCGCAGCCTGCCCACCGGACTCTCCATCACCCGCTCACGCAAGGTCATCTCTCCGCTCCTTTCGTCGCCGGGGTCCACAGGTGCATCACCGCGTAGGCGCGCCACGGGCGCCAGGCCTCGGCGCGCACCTCGGCGACCCGGGCCGAGGCAGTGCCCAGCGCGCGGAGCACGCCGAGGTCCGCGGCAGGGAACGCGTCGGGATCGCCGGCCGCGCGCATGGCGATCACCTCGGCGGTCCAGGGGCCCACGCCGGGCAGCTCGAGGAGCCCCGACCGTACGGCCTCTACGTCGGCGCCGCGGTGCAGCGAGAGGCCGCCGCCGGCCACCGCCTCCGCCAGCGCCAGGATCGTCCGGGCGCGTGCCCCGGGCATGCCGACCCCGGCGATCCGGTCGACCCCGGCCGCCGCCACCGCCTCCGGCGTGGGGGCGAGCCGGTCGAGCCCCGGGAACGGCGTCTCGACGGGCTCGCCCAGGGCGGCGGCGAGCCGCCCGGCCACCGTGGTCGCCGCGGCGACGCTGACCTGCTGTCCCACGACGACGCGCACCGCGGCGTCGAACCCGTCGAACGCCCCCGGGACCCGCAGGCCTTCGCGACGACGGACGGAGCGCGCGAGGACCGGATCGCGCCGCAGCCACGTCGCGACCGCGTCGGGCCGTGCGTCCAGATCGAACAGCCCGCGCAGCCGGGCCACGAGCGGCATGAGCGCGCCCGCCAGCGAGAGCGACACCTCGGCTCGCAGGGCGGGCCGCCCAGGGTCGCGCGTCACGGAGACCCAGCCGCTCCGCCCGCCGAGGCGCACCGTCCGGCGATAGGCGCTGCCCTCCACCTGCTCCACCCGCGCCGTGCAGCGCGCGGCGAGGAACCCGAGCAGCGCCTCCCAGTCCAGCGGCGGGCGGAAGTCGAGGCGGAGGACGAGCGAGCTCGTCGCGGCGCCGTCGCCGTGGGCGCGCCGGATCGCCGAGGGCGGGCGGCCGAAGCGCTGCTGGAAGAGCGCGTTGAACCGGCGCAGGCTCGAGAACCCGGCGGCGAAGGCCACCTCGGCCATCGGGAGCGCGGTGTCGTGGAGGAGCTGCTTCGCGAGCGCCATCCGACGCGACTGCGCCAGCTCGATCGGGGTGACGCCGAGCTCGGCGGCCACCGCCCGGCGCAGGTGGCGGGACGTGACGCCGAGCGCCGCGGCGAGGTCGTCCACCGAGGCCTCGTTGAGGAAGCCCTCCCCGATCCGCGCGGCCGCCGCGGACACGAGGCGCGGGACCGCGTCCACCGGGCCACCCCCGGGCGCGAGCTCCGGCCGGCAGCGGAAGCAGGCGCGGAAGCCCTCGCGCTCCGCCTCCGCCGCGCGCGCGAAGAACACGCAGCGGTCGCGGCGCGGCGTGCGCGCCGGACACACCGGGCGGCAGTAGACGCCGGTCGTCCGGACGCCCACGAAGAAGCGGCCGTCGAAGCGGGGGTCCCGCGCGGTCAGCGCGCCAAAGCAGGTTTCGGCGTCGAGGATCACGCCCCCTGTCTAGCCGCTCGCGCGGACGGCGTCTGGCCGTTTTCGGACCTGGGGGCGACGGCGAGAACGCGCACCGGGGCGGGCGGACCCGCGCGCGTTCCTGGCGCCGGCGTGAGCGGGTGTGCGCGGCAGCGGCATGGCCCGCTGCGCCACGCCATGAGCGAGCACGCGGGTTCCAAAGCGAGCGGCCGAGCGAGTAGCATCGCACCGTGACCAGTGATCCCGTCGTGCTCGCGCTCCGCGCGGCCATCGCGGCGAACGACTCCGCCGAGCTGCGCGCCGCGCTCGGGGAGCACCTCCTCGGATCCGGCGCGCCGCGGGAGGCGCTCGACGAGCTCGAGGCCGGCCTCCGGCTCGCGCCCGGCTCGGGGCCGCTCCTCGACGGCGCGGCCCGTGCGGCCGAGGCCGCCGGCGACCCCGGCCGCGCCGCCGCGTACCGGCTCGCGGCGAAGGCGCTCGCGGGCCCGCCCTCGCCCGCGACGCCGCTTTCCACCCCTTCCCCGGCCGTCCGCGTGCCCGACGCCCGCGGTGACGTCGACGAGGAGGACGAGGACGACGACGAGGAAGAGACGCCGTCCCGCGGCGAGCGGCTCGCGGGCGGACCGAACCTCCGCCTCCTCTCCAGCGACGGCGAGCCGATCGAGGACGACGCGCCTCCCTCCGTCGCGTTCGCCGACGTGGGCGGGATGGACGAGCTCAAGGCCCGGCTCGAGCGGAGCTTCCTCGGGCCGCTGCGCGATCCCGAGACGTACCGCCGCTTCGGCAAGAAGATCGGCGGCGGGATCGTGCTCTACGGGCCGCCCGGCTGCGGGAAGACCTTCCTCGCCCGAGCGCTCGCCGGCGAGATCGGCGCGCGCTTCACGGAGGTCGGGCTGTCCCAGGTGCTCGACATGTGGTTCGGCGAGAGCGAGCGGCGGCTCCACGAGCTCTTCGAGAACGCCCGGCGCCGCGCCCCGACCGTGCTGTTCTTCGACGAGGTGGACGCCCTCGGGCAGCGCCGCTCGCAGCTGCGCGGCACCGCCGGGAGGAACCTCGTGAATCAGCTCCTCTCGGAGATGGACGGGTTCGCGTCGCGGAACGAGGGCGTGTTCTTCCTCGCGGCCACGAATCACCCCTGGGACCTCGACCCGGCCCTGCGCCGGCCCGGCCGCTTCGACCGGCTGGCCTTCGTCCCCCCGCCGGACGCGGAGGCGCGGCAGCGCATCCTGGAGCTGAAGCTCGGGGAGCGGCCCGTCGCGGGCGGCACCGACCTCGCGCGCGTTGCGCGCATGACCGACGGCTTCAGCGGCGCGGACCTCTCCGCCCTGGTCGAGGCCGCCACCGAGCTCGCGATCGAGGCGACCCGCAAGAGGAAGGCGGAGCAGCCCATCGACGACGCGCTCCTCGCGCGCGCCGCGAAGGACGTGAAGCCCTCCACGCGCGCCTGGTTCGAGGTGGCGCGCAACCACGCGATCTACGCGAACGAGGGGGGCGCCTACGACGACCTCCTCGAGCACCTAAAGGCGATCAAGCTCGCATGAGCGCGCCGGGGTTGCAGGGGCTGATCGGGCGGGCGCGCGCCGCGCTCGACCTCGGTCGCCTGGACGAGGCGGAGCGCGCCGCGCGCGGTGCGCTCGCCGTGGATCCCGCCGCCGAGGAGGGCCACGCGCTGCTCGCGCGCGTGCAGCTCCAGCGCGGCGCGCACGACGAGGCGCTCCGGACGGCGGAGGCGGGGATCGGCGCGACGCCGGACTCCGAGTGGCTCCACCGGCTCCGCGCGCTCGCGCTCTCCGCGATGGGGCGCGGCGACGAGGCGCGCGCCGCCGCGGACGAGGCGGTCCGCCTCGCCCCGGACCTCGCGCCGGCGCACTACGTGCGCTCGGTCGTCCTCGAGGCCATGAAGGCCCTCCCCGAGGCGCGCGAGTCCGCCGAGCGCGCGGTCGAGCTCGACCCGGAGGACGCCAGCTACCACGCGCAGCTCGGCGACCTCTGCCTCGCGCGCGATCCTGCGCGCGCCGAGCGGCACTACCGGGAGAGCCTCGCGCTCGATCCGGAGCGCGCCGCCACCCTCAACAACCTCGGCGTCGCGCTGAACGCGCAGAAGCGGACGCGCGACGCCGCGCTCGCCTTCCGCTCCGCGGTGATCCTCGACCCGACGCTCACCGTGGCGAAGCAGAACACCCACGCGTCCGTCCGCAAGCTCGCGGGGGGCGGCACGCTGTTCGCCGTCGCGATCGGGGTGACGCAGGGCGCGCGCCTCCTGGAGCGCATCGGCCGCGGCGGGAGCGAGTCTCTGCGCTGGGTCGCGCTCGCGGTGGTGCTCGCAGGCGCCGTCGCGACGTGGGGGATCTGGTTCTGGCGCCGCACGGCGGGGATCCGGCGGCTCGCGGAGACCGATCCGCAGCTTCACGCGATCTACGTGCGGCTCGAGGCCGACCGGAAGGCGGGGCGGCTGCGGTCGTAGCCGCGGCACGCGCGAAGGCGGATCCGGTCGCGCGAGCTGCCCCGCGCGGGCGGAGCGCAGCCGCGCGCGCGGACGCGTGGGGCCGCCCGCGTCACCCCGCGTGCGAACCCGGCGTTTCCCCCGGCACGCCCCGTCCTCGCCCTTCCCGCGCTCGCCGCCGCCGCCGACAATGCCGCCAAAGCCATGCTCCACGACCCCGTCGCCCGCTGCGAGGAACGCGTCGCCTCCCTCGCTGCGGCGTCGCTCGCGCGGGCGCGCGACGAGGCCGACCTCGCCGAGCTGCTCGGCGGGGTGTGGGCGATCGTCGAGGAGGAGCTCGCGTCCGGTCGTCCTGCGGGCAGCCCCGCCCCCGCGTGCGGTCCGGGGTGCGCGGCGTGCTGCACGGTGAACGTCGGGACGCTCACGATCGAGGGGGCGGTCGCGGCGGCGCTCCTCCGGCGAGACGTCCCGGCGGGCGAGCTGTCCGCGCTCGCGGCGAGGCTCCGCGCGTTCCACGACCGCGTCCGGTGGCTCGAGGACCGGGAGCGCATCTCGGGCCGCATCGCGTGCCCGTTCGCGGACGCGGCCGGGCGCTGCGCCATCCACGCGGCGAGGCCGCTCGCCTGCCGGAGCATCAGCTCGCTCGATCCCGCCGAGTGTCGCCGCGCTCTCGGCGAGCTCGCGGAGGACGAGCCGGGGCTCGTGGCCATGGATACGCTGCAGAAGGCGCTTCACGACACCGCGCGCGAGACCCTCTCCCGCGCGCTCGCCGCGCGCGGGCTCGACGCGCGCCAGCGGGACGTGTCCGGGATGACGGCAACATTCCTCGGCGGCCCGGCAGCGGTCGCCGGGTTCCTCGCAGGGAGCCGGATCCCGCTCGAGTGAGCCTCCCTGCCGAGCTGCCTGGACGCGCGCGCCCCCGGCCGCGAACCTCGCGGACGCGGGGGGTCCCGATCGACCGTCAGCGTCCGCGCTGCGAGGCCCGGGGGCCCTGCTTCTCGACGAACGGATTCCGCGGCTTCCCGACGCGACGCTCGACGTTCCTCTGATGCTCCGCGACGTCGGGCGACGCCGACGCGCCCTCTGCCGCCGCGTCCGCAGCCGCAGGCTGCGCACGGTGCACGGGCTTTCCCTTCTTCTTCCGCTTCGGGCTGACGGGCATGATCTTCTCCTGTGGCCGCAGTTGTAGACGGGATGCCGTCGACGGGCACGCGCAATCGGATCGGGGACGCGGGACCGAGCCGGCGAGACCGGGGATCCCCGCGCGCGCCGCCCCGGGCCGCGCGCTCCGCCGGCGCCCGCCGCGGGCCGACGATAAAACCTGCTTACTCAACGCGGGGTTGCGCTGCCTGGCAGGCGTCAGCCCCCCCTGCTACAACCCAGCGCTCGATGCCCGGCACCGACTTCGTCCATCTGCACCTGCACACGCTCTACTCCCTCCTCGACGGCGCGATCCGCATCAAGGACCTGCTGAAGACCGTCCAGGCGAAGGGCATGAAGAGCGTCGCCGTGACCGACCACGGCAACCTCTTCGGCGCGGTCGACTTCTACAAGAAGGCGAAGGAAGCCGGCGTGAAGCCCATCATGGGCATGGAGGCGTACGTCGCCGGCGAGAAGGGCCGGCACGACCGCTCCGAGCGCATCGGCCGCCACCTCATCCTCCTCGCGAAGAACGCCGAGGGCTGGGCGAACCTCCGCTTCCTCTCCTCCAAGGCCTTCACCGAGGGCTTCTACTACGACCCGCGCATCGACAAGCAGCTCCTGCGCGACCACTCGAAGGGCCTCATCGGGATGACCGCCTGCCTCGCCGGCGAGGTGCCGCGCCTCGCCCGGCAGGGCGACATGGACGGCGCGCGGCGCGTCGCGCGCGAGTACCGCGACATCTTCGAGCCAGGCTCGTTCTTCCTCGAGGTCCAGTCGAACGGGATGCGCGAGCAGCTCGACGTGAACGCCAAGCTCGCGCAGCTCGGGCGCGACGAGGGCATCCCGCTCGTCGCCACCGCCGACGCCCACTACGTCTCCCGGCAGGACGCGAAGGCGCACGAGGTCCTCATGTGCATCGCGTCCAACAAGACGTTCCAGGACCCGAAGCGCCTGCGCCACGACACCGACGGGCTCTTCATCCAGTCGCCCGACGACATGGTCGCGGCGCTCCCGGACTACCGCGAGGCGATCGACAACACGCTCCGCATCGCCGAGCTGTGCAACGTCGAGCTGCAGCTCGGGAAGTCCTTCCTCCCGCGCTTCCAGCTCCCCGACGGCGTCTCCGAGGAGGCCTGGATCGAGAAGCTCGCGAAGGACGGGCTCGACGCGCGCTTCCGCGAGATCGACGGCAAGTACCCGCACGACCGCGACGCCTACCGGCAGCGGCTGGAGATGGAGCTCGGCGTCATCAAGAAGATGGGGTTCAGCGGCTACTTCCTCATCGTCCAGGACTTCATCAACTGGGGGAAGCAGCACCAGATCCCGGTCGGCCCCGGCCGCGGCTCGGGCGCGGGCTCCATCGTCGCCTGGTCGCTCCGCATCACCGACCTCGACCCGCTCCGCTGGAACCTGCTCTTCGAGCGGTTCCTCAATCCGGAGCGCGTGTCGATGCCCGACTTCGACGTCGACTTCTGCCAGAACCGGCGCGACGAGGTCATCGACTACGTCCGCGAGAAGTACGGCAAGGACAACGTCGGCCAGATCATCACCTTCGGCTCGCTCAAGGCGCGCTCGGTCATCCGCGACGTCATCCGCGTGATGGGGTTGCCCTTCGCCGAGGGCGACAAGATCGCGAAGCTCGTCCCGGACCCCGTCCAGGGCAAGACGCCGCCGCTCAAGGAGCTCGTGTTCGGCAGCGACAAGCTGCCGGCGGAGCCGCGGCTGGAGGAGCTCTACAAGAAGCCGACCGTCATCTCGCAGTGGGTCGACGAGAAGGGCGTCCAGCAGACGGTCACGACCAAGGACCTGCTCGACATCGCGATGAGCCTCGAGGGCCTGAACCGCCAGGCCGGGCTCCACGCCGCGGGCGTCGTCATCGCGGACAAGCCGCTCTGGGAGTACGTGCCGGCGTACAAGGACGACAAGTCCGAGATGCTGGTGTCGCAGTTCGCGAAGGAGGAGGTCGAGGCGGCGGGCCTCGTGAAGTTCGACTTCCTCGGCCTCAAGACCCTCACCGTCATCGACGACGCCCTCCGGATGGTGAAGCAGAACCACCCGGAGATGAAGGACTTCACCGCCGCCGACATCCCCATCGACGATCCCAAGGTCTACGAGCTCATCAGCCGCGGCGACACCGCCGGCGTGTTCCAGATGGAGTCCTCGGGCTTCACCGAGATGGTGATCAAGATGAAGCCCTCGCGGTTCGAGGACGTCATCGCCGCGGGCGCGCTCTACCGGCCCGGCCCCCTCGACCAGAAGCTCGAGGACGGCCGCACCATGGTGGACGTCTACATCGACCGCAAGCACGGCCGCGAGAAGGTGGTCTACGACCACCCCAAGCTCGAGCCGGTCCTGGAGCCGACCTACGGCGTCATCGTCTACCAGGAGCAGGTGATGCAGATCTCGCAGGTCCTGGCGGGCTATTCGCTGGGACAGGCGGACCTCCTTCGCCGCGCGATGGGGAAGAAGAAGGCCGAGGTCATGGCCAAGGAGCGCGTCGGCTTCCTCGCGGGCGCCGTCAAGAGCGGCGTGGACGAGAAGGTCGCCGGCGGCATCTTCGACCTCATGGAGAAGTTCGCGGCGTACGGCTTCAACAAGTCGCACTCCGCCGCGTACGGGCTCCTCACCGTCCAGACCGCCTGGCTCAAGGCGCACTATCCGGTCGAGTTCATGGCCGCGCTCATCTCGAGCGAGGCGTCGAACACCGACAAGGTCGTGCTGCACATCTCCGAGGCGCGCGCCGACGGGATCGAGGTGCTCCCGCCGGACGTGAACGAGTCCTTCAAGGACTTCGGCGCGTTCGGCCCGGCGGAGGCGGGGGGGAGTGGGCGAAGCGAGGGCCGCCCCGGCAAAAACTCCAAGGGGCGGATCCGCTTCGGCCTGGGCGCCGTGCGCGGCGTGGGCGACTCCGCCGTGCAGGCCATCCTGGAGGCGCGCGCGGAGGGCGGGCCGTTCAAGAGCCTCTACGACCTCGCCTCGCGCGTGGACTCGAAGAAGATCAACAAGAAGGTGGTCGAGGCGCTCGTGAAGTCCGGCGCGCTCGACTTCGAGGGCGTGCCGCGCTGGCAACTCTTCGCCGGCATCGACTCCGCCTTCGCGGCCGGCGCCTCCGCGCAGGCCGATCGCGCCTCCGGCCAGGCGAGCCTGTTCGGCGCCCTCCCCGCCGCGCAGGTCGAGCAGAAGCCGCGCTACCCGCGGCCCGGCGACGTCATCGGCGAGCTCACCGTCGAGGAGTGGCCGGAGCGCGTGCGGCTCGCGCTGGAGAAGGAGGCGCTCGGCTTCTACCTCACCGGCCACCCGCTGCAGGGCTACGAGAAGGAGGTCCGACGGTACGCCTCGACCACCTGCGCCGCGGTCGCGAACAAGCGGCACGGCGACAAGGTCTCCGTCGTGGGCGTCGTCGCGGCGGTGCGCGAGCGGATGAACAAGGAGAAGGGCACGCGCTTCGGCTTCCTCACGCTCGAGGATCTCACCGGCACGGTCGAGGTGGTGTGCTGGGCCTCGCGCCCGGCGACCGGCCAGCGGCCCGCGCAGAAGGGCTGGACGGACTGGGAGGTCTTCTGCAAGTCCGACGAGCCGCTGCTCGTCCACGGCGAGGTCCGCATCAACAACCGCGAGGAGGAGAACCCGCGGGCGGAGATCACCGCCATCGACATCGAGCCGCTCTCGCTCGTGCGCAAGCAGAAGACCTCGGAGATCGCGCTCCGCATCGACGCGGAGCGGCTCTCGAAGGAGCGCGCGACCGACCTGAAGGCGCTCCTCGCCCGCAACCCCGGCACCTGCACGGTCACCGTGCGCGCCGTCGTCCCGGAGCAGAGCGAGACGACCGTCTCGGTTCCGGCGAAGGTGCAGCCGACGGACGACCTGCTCGAGTCGGCGCGGCGGCTCGGGTTCGAGGTGGAGCTGCGCTGAGCCGGCCGCCGCCGGGACAGGACAGCTCGGCGACGATCCTCCGCCCCGTACGCAACGACCTAGATCTCCGGGACCGCCTCGCTCCGCTCGATGGGGATGACGCGCGCGCGGAACTCCCCGGCTCCACGCCGCCCCCGGGCGGCGCGTCCGCGGGTCTCCGGCCACGCGAGTGACCACCCGAGGACGGTGAGCGCCTCCAGCGCGGCGTCCGCGAGGTAGATGCGCCGGATCCGCCCGCGCGCCGCGTACCAGCCGCCGGCGCCGCCGAGCGCCGCCGCGGACGCGGCGCCGAGGAACGCGATCTCCTCCGTCACGCGGCGCCGGGCCCCCGCCAGGACGAGCGTCCCGCCCACCGCCGCGATGAGGGCGCCGACCGTCTTCACGAGCCAGCCCGCCTGCTTCGGCCCGGTCACGACCTCGAAGCTTCGAAGGTGGACGATCGGCCAGATCCCGGTCGCCACCCAGTACGCGCCCTGGGCGAGCGCCAGCCTGCGCGGGAGTGCAGTCGCTTCCATGCGGAGAACCTGCGCATCCCGCCCCTCTCGCGCGGCGCGCCGCTAGAGCGGAGGTCGCGAGAGCGTGCACACGCGCCCGGGGCCGTCCGCGATCGTGCCGCAGGTGAGGCCCTGCGGGCACTCCGCGCTCGTCTCGCAGCGGATCTCGCAGGTCCGGAACGTCGGTTTGCCTGGGCCGCAGCCGGCGATGCCGCAGTACTCCACGCAGGTCTGCCCGGTCGCGCACCCGGTCTCCGGGCAGGGCTCGTGCAGCCCGGCGGCGGGAGCCGGCGGCGCCTCGCTCGGCGCGGCCGTGGCGGTCGCCGCGGGCGCCGCCGCCGCTCCG